>CAZUDG010000016.1:14819-26096 GCA_964618775.1 uncultured Lachnospiraceae bacterium
TCTAACCATATCTTAGCACTTGCATCACTAGGCATCTTTAGGTCGCCTCTGGGTGAAACACCTATGGATCCTATCTTTGGACCGTCTGGCAGACAGGAACGTTTAAATTGTTGAGCAAAGAAACGACGATAAAAATTATTTAACCATTTATATATTGTTTCTTTATCATATAATCCTTCAAAGGCTACATTAGCTAGGTAGTAGACTTTTGATGGCATGAATCCATGCCTTAGAACATAAAATAAAAAGAAATCATGGAGCTCATAAGGTCCCACTATCTGTTCAGTTTTTTGAGTAATCTTGCCATTTACAGGTGGCAAGAGTTCAGGGCTTACAGGAGTATCTAATATATCACACAAAACCTTTTTAAGTTTAATATTGTCTGTTTTATCACTATAATATTTTACTAAATATCTTACTAGAGTTTTTGGGACAGATGCATTAACCGCGTACATTGACATATGGTCCCCATTATATGTTGCCCAGCCAAGGACTAACTCCGATAAGTCACCTGTGCCCACTACTATTCCATTATATTGATTGCTAAGGTCCATCAAAACTTGAGTCCGCTCTCTAGCTTGAGCATTTTCATAGGTTATATCATGATTATTTATATCATGTCCTATATCCTTAAAATGCAGCGTTACTGCTTCTTCAATAGGAATCTCACGAAGAGTGGTCCCTATTTGTTTTGATAATTCAATAGCATTATCATAAGTTCTATTAGTTGTTCCAAAACATGGCATTGTAACGCATATGATTCCTTTTGCATCTAATCCTAATAAATCATATGCCATCTTAGTTACTAGTAATGCAAGGGTTGAATCAAGTCCACCTGATAAACCTAGTACAGCATGTTTTGTGTTTATATGTTCTAATCTTTTCTTTAGACCCTGGGCCTGAATATTAAGTATCTCTTCACTTATTATATCTCTCCTCTTACTATCTTCTGCAATAAAGGGAGACCTCTTTATCTTTCTTGTTAGCTTTTTTGATACATGATTTTTTCTATATTCAAAATCCACAAAATAATAATCGTAATAATCATAATATTGATTATTACTTTGAGTCATTTTATAGGTGGAATCCCTTCTTCTTTCATAACTGAGTTTGTCTACATCTATATCTGAAATAAGTAACTTATTATACTTAGAGTTCTCTTCCTCAAGAATTTCGCCATTCTCTGCAATAATATTGTGACCAGAGAATACAATATCTGTTGTTGATTCTCCCTCTCCTGCATCAGCTTGAATATATCCTGCTATTAATTTTGCTGATTGCATACTGACTAAGTCTCTCCTGTAGCTATCTTTGCCTATAGTTCTTGGACTTGCAGAAGGATTTAATATTAATCTTGCTCCTGCTAGTGCGTGATTAGAACTTGGGGAGATAGGTGCCCATAAATCTTCTCCGATTTCTGCACTAATTACTAGGTTGTTCATGTTTTTACAAGTAAGAAGTACATTTGCACCAAAGGGAACTTCAAGGCCATCTAGCCTAATAATTTCAGGGCTTAAATTGCCACTTGTAAAGTATCTATCTTCATTCATATCTCCATGATTTACTAGGTTTATTTTGGGAATGAGAGCAAGAAGTTTGCCACTTTGTATAATAGCAGCTACATTATAGAGTTGAAAATCTTTTAAGAATGGTAAACCTACCACAATAAGGGTGTCTATATCATGGCTATGTTCAACTATTCTCATAAGCTCTTTCTTAGCACTTTTTATTAATGTATCTTGCAAAAATAAATCATCACATGTATAGCCAGTAAGACAAAGTTCAGGAAATACTAAAATTTCAACCTCTTCATTACTTGCAAGATCTACCAAGTCTATAATTTGCTCTCTATTATGTCTGCAATTGGCAACTTCTATTTGGGGAGTTGCTGCTGCAACTTTAACAAATCCATATTCCATCCTTGCTTTCTTCCTCTCTTAAGTATAAAAATATAAATATATATCTTTATTTATAGTTGTAAGGTATCTTGTATAATTTAATATTTAAAGTTTTAATAACTTGTATAATTTACCATCTTAATTTTAAAAAAAATAAAGGCAGCCCTAAGCTGCCTTTTATCCTTTGTAGTAAAAAACCCAAAATGCCGGTTCCTGCATTTTGATTCCTAGCGTAGCTAGGTGGGATACCGCATACAAACTTTTGTCTTCCGCTCAATAGACGGCATGACATCCGTTCATAGATTTAGTTTCCCGTCTTAATGATGTAGGTTCAAAATAACAGGAGTATCGCACATCTCAGGATGTTTTCTTTATATTAGTATTATAACTTATTATATGGAATTATTCAAGATATACATATATAAAGTTGGGATTTGGAAACAATTACATAAGTCTTTACAAAAGCTTTTATTGATTTACATTTATTTTATCCTTGATCACATATAATATACATTAGTAAGACTAGAAAAATTTTCTTTTAATGTTTGAAATGTCTCATACTGGTAAATACCATTGTAATTCCATATTCATCACATTTCTTTATAGAATCCTCATCTCTTATGGAGCCACCTGGTTGAATAATTGCAGTAATTCCGGCCCCATGAGCAAGCTCTACACAATCATCAAATGGGAAAAACGCATCTGAAGCCAAAACTGCACCCTTTGCCGCATCCTCTGCAATCAATTCTTTACTGTGTTCAATACTTTGCTGAGTAGCCCACACCCTATTCACTTGACCAGGTCCAATTCCTATAGTCTGTTTATCTTTTGCAAGGGCAATACCATTGGATTTAACGAATTTAACAACCTTCCAAGCAAAGAGTAGGTCTTCCATTTCGTTATCTGTAGGCTTTCTCTTTGTAACTACCTTTAGGTCCTCTTGATTTAACAATTTAGAATCAATGGTTTGAACAATTAGTCCACCATTTACCTTTTTCAAGTCATAAGCATGCTCATCTTGAGGAACTTTTATATCCTCTAAAAGAAGGATTCGCAAATTCTTCTTTTCCTGTAATAATTCAAGGCCTTCTTGTTCATATGAAGGAATTACTAGCACTTCTAAAAATACCGGCTTCATCTTCTGGGCTAGTTCTAAAGTTAAAGTTTCATTAATGGCTACAATGCCACCATAAATTGATATTTTGTCTGCATTAAAAGCCTTGTCCCAAGCTTCCAACATATCCTTACCACTTCCAACTCCACAAGGATTACCATGCTTACTAGCTACAATTGTGGGTTCTTGGAATTCTTTTAATAACTCAAGAGCGCCATTAGTATCATTAATATTGTTAAAGGATAATTCTTTCCCATTGAGCTGGGTCGCCTTAGTAAGAGAACCCTTTAAATTTCCTATCTCTTTATAAAATGCTCCTTTTTGATGGGGATTCTCACCATATCTCATATCTTGAACCTTTTCATAGGTCATAGTCAAAGTTTCAGGTAAGCTATAATCTTGTCTTTCTTGTTTTATATGATTTGCAATTAGGGTATCATAATGAGCTGTATGCATAAACACCTTTTGCATTAATGAAAACTTAGTTTCCAATGAAACTTCTTTGTTGGCCTTTAGTTCTTCTAATACTGTGGTATAGTCACTAGGGTCTACAACTACCGTAACATCTTGGTAATTCTTTGCTGCAGCACGTAACATTGTAGGTCCACCTATATCAATGTTTTCTACGGCATCATCCCAGGATACACCTTCTTTTAAGATTGTTTCTTTAAATGGATATAAATTAACAATTACAAAGTCAATGGTTTCCACATCTAGGTCTTCTAGTTGTTTCATATGACCCCTATTGTCTCTTTTTGCAAGTATACATGCATGAACATTAGGGTGGAGTGTTTTTACCCTTCCATCAAGACACTCTGGAAAACCTGTAATTTCCGAGATTTCTACAGCTTCTATTCCTTCTTCCTTTAACTTATTATAAGTACCGCCTGTTGAAATAATTTCAATTCCTAAATCAACTAATTCCCTTGCAAATGGAACTATACCTGTTTTATCAGATACGCTAATCAATGCTCTCATTATTTCCTCCTCTTTCGCATTTATACGAAAATCTTAATAGGTTTATTAACAGTGGATATAAGGTTTTATAATTAGAGACAAAAAAAGGCTAACAGGTCTCTTTACATTAAAGATCCAACTGTTGCCCAGGCGGTCGGCTTAATTATTATATTACTTTGTACTCCCCATAGGTTAATTCCTATTTTCCGCCAGTCGTACAATTTAATTTTACTTTACTATATATTATTAGAAATTTCAATGAATTTATTAGTATTAGCCAACTATAATTTTAAAGTTATATCTTTTCATAAAATCAATTTATAGATATTCAACTTGTTTATTATAAGCTGTTTTAGTATAATTTAAACAAATATACAAACAGATGGAGGAGCAATGAAAAACAACAAGCTTATCAAAAGTTTTAAAGTCTCAGATTTTATAATAAGTATTATTTTTACCTTATTAATTATTTCCCTTGGTGTGATTTTTACGGTTAATTTTAGGCCCTTATATTATTTCGATCTTGGTTTTTTGAACATATCAGAAAGGTCTGGGTACGATGTGGATTTAATTAAGAGAAATTATGATGCTTTGATAGATTATAATTCACCCTTTTATAAAGGAGAACTTGATTTTCCTGATTTAGATTCTTCTCCACAAGGATTGCAACATTTTGTAGAGGTAAAAGATATATTTATGGCTTTTTATTATATTTCTTTTTTTGCAATAATTGCTTGTATTCTAATTATTATTTATAAGCGCAAGCAAAAGGATTATAAATACCTTCTGGTTTCTTCTGTTTCAGCAATTGTAATTCCTATAGTAGTTACAATAATTGCAGCCAGTAATTTTGACCGTACCTTTGTCCTCTTTCACAAGATCTTTTTCCGAAATGATTATTGGATCTTTAACCCTAAACTAGATCCCGTTATTAATATACTTCCACAAACCTTTTTCATGCACGCTTTAATATTAATTATAGTTTTTATATTATTAGGGAGTCTGGCTTTATTTGCAGCCTATAAGTTCTTAAATAAAAACAGATATGACCAGTAAGGGAAACAAAAAGGCTATGTGTGATATGTGATATGTCCTAACAAGAATAAACTTGAGATACATATCATATACCGTACATAGCCGTATCTTTTTCTAGTTTTTATTTCTTATAGGGTAGAGCTATCCTGAACTCAGTACCTTCATTAACTCTACTTTTAACATCAATATTACCATCATACAACTGAACAATATGTTTTACAATTGATAAGCCTAAGCCTGTTCCTCCAATTTTTCTAGAACGACCTTTATCTACCCTATAAAACCGTTCAAATAATCTAGGTAAGTGGTGGTTAGGAATACCTACACCGGTATCATTTATTATTATGATTAGATTCTCTTTTTCTTCCTTACATATTACACTAATACTACCTTCTTCAGTATACTTAATCGCATTGTCTATTAAATTAATAAATAATTCCTTTAATCTATCTGGATTACATAAGAAGGGTCTTATATAAGCTTGGCCTTCGAATATTAGCTCAACACCATCTTTGACCTTTGGCTCAAGTAATTCTACAACATCACTGGCAATTTTGTTGACATCACATAAGACAGCTTCTCTATCGATTTTAGTCTCAATTTCAGATAATAATAAGATGTCTTCAATTAATCTATATAGTCGTTCTACTTCTATATCAATAATATCTAAAAACTTATCTGCAACTTCCTTATCTGCAACTTTACCGTTCTTTAATGTTTCAACAAATCCTTTGATTGATGTAAGAGGTGTCTTTAATTCATGAGTAACATTAGACACAAAATCTGTTCTAACATTTTCTAATTTCTTAATTTGAGTAATATCTTCTATAATTAGTAATACCCCAAATAAGTCATCGCTATCTGCAACTAATGGTGTTCCTGTTACAGATATAGTTTGATTTGTATTTGGTCCAGCACCTTCTAATTTAATTTTTGTATTCTTTTCTATAACCTTATCCACAACACTGTAGACCGCAACATTTCTAATTATATTATATATTGTATTGCCTTTTAATTCTTCTTCTTTGTCTTGAAGATTTAAAATTTTTATTAATGAATTATTATAGAATAATATTTCATTTGCATCATTTAAAGCAATAACGCCACCAGCCATACTACCTAAAATTGCCTCAAGTTCAGTTTTTCTTTGGGTTAAATTAATTATGGTTTCGTTCAGATTACTAGACATTGTGTTAAAGGCTGTTGCTAATCTCGCGATATGAGTATCGTCTTTAGTATAAATCTTAATATCATAGTCCCCATTAGAAATATGTTCGGCCGCTTCTGTTATTTCTTCAATTGGCCTATAAATTAACTCTGTAAAGAAAAATGCAGCCAATACTGCAATTATAACGCATACAACTATGGCTCTTACTATTGAATTTATAATACTTATATTATAGTTTGATATTTCTTCAAATGGAATAGCGACTCTAAGTACACCAGAAAAGGTGTCTTGCTCAATTGGAATAGCAGAATAAAAATAATCTGCACCTAAAGACTCTGAATATCTTATAACAGAGCTTCTCTCACCATTAAGGGCGGCATTTACTTCCTCTCTATCACTGTGGTTTTCTAATGGCCCTTGTGCAAAAGAATCAATAACAACACTACCATCTAGATCAATTACAGTAATACGCACATCATACTTCTGACTATAATTTAAAGCAAATGTTACAATATCATCATTATTATTAAACTCAGTTAAAGAAAAGGAATCTGCAATTAAATCAGCCTGTTTTAAATATTTTCGACTATTATCTTCTTCAATTAGTTTATAGCCCATGCTCCAAAAAGTTGTAGCAGAAATTCCGATTGCTAATAAAATGATAACTATGTAACCTAGTAATATTTTTTTTTGCATAAACTAAACCTGCCTATTCAAATTTATATCCCATACCCCTAACTGTCTTTATAAAAACAGGATGGCTTTCATCAGATTCGATTTTTTTTCTAAGATTACTTATATGAACGTCGACAGTTCTGGTTTCACCAATATAATCATATCCCCAGATTTTTTCAAGTAGTTGGTTTCTGGTAAATACAATGCCACGATTTTTGGCTAATAAATATAGCAATTCAAATTCTTTATAAGATAACTCTACTGGTTCATCATCTACAGATACAGTACGTCTTGACAGATTAATTTCAAGATTATTCATAACTATTCTACCTTCATCATCTTCATCCCTAGTATACTTAACATCACTTCTTCTAAGAACTGCTTTGATTCTAGCCATAAGTTCATGAATACCAAAGGGTTTGGATAAATAATCGTCGGCACCTATCTCTAAGCCTATCACCTTGCTTATCTCGTCACCTTTTGCAGTAAGAAGAATAACGGGTAGCTTGCTGTTATTAGAGGAAGAACGTATATTTTTTAGTACATCAATACCATCAATGCCTGGTAACATCCAATCAAGTAGGACTAAATCAATCTCTTCTGCTTCAATGAGCTCTAGAGCCTTTTCCCCTGTATCAGCTGTTATAGGTTTATATCCTTCTTGTTGCAAATTATACTCAAGCAATTCTAAGATATGCTCCTCGTCATCTACTATAAGTATTCTCTTCATAATGAACTCCTTAGTTTTAGCAATAATTCTGCTATTTATCCTACTGTTAATACACCAGTTACTATAAACTTAACCCATTCTGCAATGTTAGTAGCATGATCAGCCATTCTCTCAATATATTTGGCTATCATTAAATATGAAATACCTTGATTTACTGTGTCTGGATCATGTTTGATTTTTTCTGCCAAATCTTTTTTTATTTTATTAAAGTGTTTATCCACTATATCGTCTGTTTCAATTACCTTATTACACTTTTCTATATCTTTTTCCACAAAGGCATCAATTACATCAATAACCATCTTTTGCATAACCTTAATCATATCTTCTAATCTAACTGGTTCTTCAACTCTAGATAATTTATTTAAAATAATAATATATTCCGATATGTCAGCACATTGGTCAGCGATTCTTTCGATATCTGTAATAATCTTCATAATTGATGTTACTTCTCTAAGGTCTGATGCAAGAGGATGTTGCTGGGCTATAATATTGATACATTCCCTTTCAATTTGCTGTTCTAAAAGGTCTACCTCATCATCACGTTCTATAATGGTTTTTGCCATTTTAACATCTAGGCTATCTAAGGCTTCAACCATTTCATTAGTAGAAAGTTCTATGACGGTTCCCATCTTAATAACACTTTGGTTCAATTCACTTAGCTGATTAACAAAATTTTTCCTCATTACCATTTTAACACCACTCCTCTCATGAGCCTATCTTAATTTTAATATTATCATATTATATTGATAAGTTAAAGTTATATTAGCCAAATCTTCCAGTAATATACTCTTCTGTTCTTTTGTCCTTTGGATTGTTAAAGATGCTCATTGTGTGGCCATATTCGATGACTTCTCCAACTAGGAAAAATGCAGTTTTATCGGATATTCTTCCCGCTTGCTGCATATTATGTGTAACTATAATTATAGTATAATCATTTTTAAGCTCAGTAACTAAATCTTCGATTTTTAAAGTAGATATTGGGTCAAGGGCAGATGTAGGTTCATCCATTAATATAACTTCTGGTTCAATCGCCAAAGTTCTAGCAATACAAAGTCTTTGTTGTTGTCCACCAGAAATAGCAAGAGCACTTTTTTTCAACTTGTCCTTTACTTCATCCCAAATAGCTGCTTGCTTAAGAGACCTTTCTACTATTTCATCCAGTTCTGTTTTTTTTGTAATACCATGAATCCTTGGTCCATATGCTACATTATCATATATACTCATGGGGAAGGGATTTGGTTGTTGAAACACCATTCCTACTTGTGTTCTAAGAGCAATTGCATCCATTTCATTGAATATATCCTTACCAGCTAATGTAATCTTACCATTTATAGTGACCCCTTCAATTAAATCATTCATACGATTAAGAGTTTTTAAAAATGTAGATTTACCACATCCACTTGGGCCAATAAGTGCTGTAATCTCATTTTCATTTATATCTAAATTAACATTTTTCAGTGCTTGAAAATTACCATAAAACAAATCTAAATTTTCCACTGAAAACTTAATATTTTTATTCACTATACTTCCTCCTTATCTTCTTTTTGTATTGATCTTTAGTTTGTTGCTGTTCCAGTCTTATCCATGAATTTTTTAGTTATTAGCTTAGATACTAGATTTAGAATAATAACCAATACAATTAATACAACCGCAATAGCCGCAGCTGAATCTATATTTGAAGCTTCTTGTATTTCCCAGAACATCTTTGTTGTTAGTGTTGCTGATGCTGCACCACTCCCAAAAAGTGCAGATGGAATCTGTGCAACAGTCCCTGCTGTCCATATAAGTGCTGCTGATTCACCAACAATCCTCCCTATACTTAAAATAATAGCCACTAGTATACCTGGTAAAGCTGATGGTAATATAATTCTTGATATGGTTTGCAGTTTGGTAGCTCCTAAGCCATAAGAGCCTTGCCTATAAGAGTCCGGAACTTCTTTTAGTGTTTCTTCTGTTGTGGAAATTATCGTAGGAAGCAACATAATACTTAAGGTAAGAGACCCCGCCAATACTGAATACTGCATATTCATAAATTGAACAAAAAATAACATACCAAATAGGCCATATATAATTGAAGGAATACCTGCTAGGTTTTGAATCGCAAAGCGAATTGTCTTTAGAATTTTTCCTGGTTTTGCATATTCATTTAAATATATAGCAGCACCTACACCTATTGGCAAAGCCACAATAAGAGTTGCAATTATTATAATTACTGTGGATACAAGCATAGGCACAATACCACCACCAGGTCTTCTAACCTTAAGTTCTAAACTAGAACCTTCCCTTTCTATAGCAGTAATAGCTTGATCTATGGACTCTGCTTTTCTTATGTCAGTATCTCCAACTCTTTCTATAATGTCATACTTTTTGACTTTATAGGAGTCTCCGATTTTATTAACTGTGTTTTGTGCTGGTGAATTCCCTTCAACATCTGCAACTACAACATTTCCTTCTTCTAATTCTAAATATATTCCCAATGATGGAACATAATTGAGATCTGTGGTAGTTGTAGAAGGCTCATCTTTTTCTGCTATTACAATTGTTGTTTTATCATCCCACATTCTCGTTAGGAACTGTAAGTTTACCCCTGGTAATCCACGATAAAATACAAAAGCTAATATTACTAATAATGTTAGGACAGTCAAAGTTGTGGCTATATAAATAACAATTTTTGCAATACCATCTTTAATCTTCCTGCTTTTACTATTATTCGTCATAAATATCTTTCCTCCAAAGCATAATTAACTACTTTCTCCTTCGTCACCCATTTTTGACGTTAGTCTTATTAATACAAAGTTAATTGCCATTATAAAGATAAACAATACAACACCTGTTGAGAATAGTAATTCTTGATGTTGTCCTGATGCATATCCCATTTCCATTGCAACGTTTGATGTTAGAGGACGTATTTTATCCCATATACTAGTTGGTATTCCGCCACTATTGTTTCCTGCTACCATCATTACTGCTGTAGTTTCACCAATTGCTCTACCTATTCCCAGTACTACTGCAGCTAAAATTCCTGAACGAGAGGCTGGAAGGATGCATTTAAAAATGGTTTGAATCTTTGATGCTCCTAATCCATAAGATGCATCTTTATACGACTTAGGGACTGCCCTAATACTACTTTCCGAAAGGGAAATAATAGTTGGTAAAATCATCATTGTTAAGACAATTACTACTGCTAACATGGATTGTCCTGATTGATCTGGTGATATATCTTTAATAAGTGGAACTATAATACCTAAACCAAATACACCAAATATTATTGATGGTATTCCTGCTAATAGTTCTACTGCTGGTTTTAAAATAGCTACTACTTTCTTTGGTGCTAGTTCAGCTATATATACAGCGGTTAATAAACCAACTGGAACCCCGAGCACAATTGCGCCCAGGGTTGATAATAAGGATCCAGCTATCATATATAATATTCCAAATGCTTTGTCACTTGGAGCCCATCTTAATCCAGTTATAAAACCCCTAAAGCTGTAAGCATCTTCGCCAAAGAAAGGTCTAAGTCCTTTGCCGAACACAAAGACTATAATAGCTATTACACTAATTACACTAATTAATGCTGCTGCTAGGAATATATAGTTGAAAAGTTTTTCTTTTCTTTCCCTACCCTTAGCAAGATAGCTGTTTCGCAATAAGCCGCCTTGGTGGCGTTTGCTGAATAAGCCGCCTTGGTGGCGTTTGCTGA
>CAZUDG010000017.1:0-25692 GCA_964618775.1 uncultured Lachnospiraceae bacterium
AGAAGGAAGGATTATTAACATAAATCCTTCCTTCTATATTTTTTATATTTAAAAATATTACAAAATATTATATGTACAGTTGCAAGAGGACATGTTTGTTGTTAAAATAATTATGTATCAATTATATATTAAAATAGGAAAAGAAAAGGATAAGGATCTATGTCTAATAATATTTCAAAATATACAAAATATGATAATAAAGATTCAGATAATAAAGAACTAGACGAAGAAAAAAACCTAGAAGAAACAAAAAACCCATCAAATATGGATACTGATGATGAGATAAAGAAAATATACGAAAAATGGGAAAAACGTCTAGAAAACGAAGACGAGTATGAAGAAAGAGAAATAAGGAAATTAAGGGAAAAAAGAAAACGTAAATCAAACACCTTTAGTTTAATATCAGGGGGAACCCTTATTATTATGTCTGCTTTGGGGCTTTTGCAACTTCTTACTAGCTCTGAAGAAGAATTACAAAATCCACAGTTGTTTCTTATGGTATATACAGTGTTTGGAGTAATAGGACTTCTTATAACAATAAGTAGTTTAATAACAAAGAAGAAAAATGAGAGAGAATATAAAGAACAAAATAAAAATAAAGAATAAATATCAAGATAAATAATAAACATGTTACTCATTTAATTGAGATGGATTATTTGTAACCTTTAAATTATAAAAGCATAGGTTATATTAAGCTAGCCTAGAATTACGATTTTGGATATAGCTAGGGATATAATGTGTATTATAGATCTAGTATATCTAATGACTTAATAATATATGGTTTTTGGAGGTAAACTGGTGAATAGTCTTGAGAATGCAGAAATAGGCAGCATTGTGACTGTGAAAGATTTATCTTCAACAGGAATGTTAAGAGAAAGAATGCTTGCTCTTGGACTTACTAAAGGAGCAAGGGTAGAGGTAATTAGGAAAGGTCCATCTGGAGATCCAACTGTTTATTACATTCGCGGTGCGATGATTGCCTTAAGAAAAGAAGAGGCCTCTTTAATAGCAATATAGAATATTATAAAGGATACTACTAAGAAGAAACTTGAATGCTAGTTATTGGCAGTTGAAAGATAGATTCTTGCTAGTATCCTTTTTTGTGCCTAAATAAAAGGAGAATATAATGGGTTTAACTTTTAGATCATCTCAATATGACTCTATGCAGGATATATATGAAATAGAAAGAAAAGAAGGGCAGTATATAGTGGCCTTGGCTGGTAATCCAAACACTGGTAAGAGCACAGTATTTAATTCACTAACTGGACTTCATCAGCATACAGGAAATTGGCCAGGGAAAACTGTGGTGAATGCAAGAGGTGAATATAATTATTATAAGGAAGAGTTCATATTGGTGGACTTGCCAGGGACATATTCATTATTTGCGTCTTCAGTTGAAGAAGAAGTTGCAAGAGATTTCATATGTTTTGGAAATCATGATGCAGTAGTTGTTGTAGCAGATGCTACCTGTTTAGAAAGAAACCTCAATTTAGCATTTCAAATTATGGAGTTAACTAACAATGTCATCTTATGTATTAATTTAATAGATGAAGCAAAAAAAAAGAACATCATAATTGATAGGGAAGGACTTGAAAAAGAGTTAGGAATTCCTGTAGTTATGTGTGCTGCTAGAAGTAACATAGGTATGAATGAACTAAAAGAAGCAGTTTATAAAGTGTCAAAAAATAAGATTAAACCAAAACCCAAAAAAATAAAATATCAAGATTATATAGAAGAAAAGGTTAGGGAAATACAACCTCAAATAGACAATAGTTTTGATAAAATCAGCTCTAGGTGGCTCTCCCTACGATTAATTGATGGTGATGGAAGGTTGGTAAAAGCAGAATCATTAGAAATTGATGATCTTCTAGATAATAAGACAAGAAATAATAGTGTGACAATAAATAATAATAGTTTAAAAACAAAAAATAATAGTCTTAAAGCAATAAGAGATGATATTTCTTTTCAGATATATAAAACGGCAGAAGAGATAACAAAAAAATATGTGAAAGTTGATAAGAATAAATTAAACAGAGATAGAAAAATTGATGATATAGTTACTTCAAAGAGGTTTGGTATACCCCTTATGCTAATGGTTTTAATTATTATACTTTGGATTACAGTAATAGGGGCAAACTATCCTTCTCAAATACTAGCTAATTTTCTTTTTGGAATAGAAGGGAGAATAACAGAATTATTTTTTAAATTAAATGCTCCAGATTGGCTTCATGGTGTTCTTGTTCTTGGAATATATAGAACCTTGGCCTGGGTTATATCGGTTATGCTTCCGCCAATGGCAATATTCTTCCCTATATTTACCATGTTGGAAGATTTGGGATATTTACCAAGAGTAGCCTTTAATTTAGATCATTATTTTAAAAAAGCATGCACCCATGGAAAACAGTGCCTAACTATGTGTATGGGATTTGGCTGTAATGCAGCAGGTGTAATATCGTGTAGAATAATAGATTCTCCAAGAGAAAGATTAATAGCCATAATAACTAATAATTTTGTTCCTTGTAATGGGAGGTTTCCAACATTAATTGCCCTTTCAACTATGGCTTTTACTGCTATGGGAGGCCTTGCAGCTGGAGTTCTGTCAGTGTTATCAGTAGCTGGTCTTATAATTTTGGGAATAGTGATAACTTTGTTAGTATCATATGGGCTATCAAAAAGCGTTCTTAAAGGAGTGCCCTCTTCATTTACCCTTGAATTGCCTCCATACAGAGTGCCACAAGTAGCTAGGGTTTTGTATAGCTCACTGATTGACAGAACTTTATTTGTATTAGCTAGGGCAATAACAATTGCGGCACCAGCAGGTGCAATAACATGGATCTTTGCAAATGTTTATATAGGTGACCTTAGTATAATTGGATATATAGCAGGTTTTCTTAATCCTTTTGCTAAGGCAATTGGATTAGATGGATTTATCCTTATGGCTTTTATCCTTGGTCTTCCAGCCAACGAAATTGTGCTCCCTGTTCTTTTAATGTCATACTTAGAAACGGGCGCTATGATAGAATTTGATAACCTATCTACTCTTAAAACAGTACTTGTAGATAATGGATGGACATTTCTAACAGCCTTAAATACCATGTTATTCAGCCTGTTACACTGGCCCTGTGCAACAACCCTCTTAACCATAAAAAAAGAGACTGGCAGCCTAAAATGGACAGTGTTTTCTGCAATTTTACCGACCCTAGTTGGAATAGCAGTATGTTTCATAACGACTACAATATTTAAATTGTTTGGTTGGGCCTAAAAGATAGATTTCGAGATATCCCAAGTAGAGTTAACCTTTATTGAATCAAAACTTTAAGATCTTTGTAGAAATCAGGATATGATATATTCACACATTCTTTACCAATAATATTCACGTCACCTTCTGCCATTAAATCAGCAATTGCAAATGACATGGCAATTCTGTGATCATCTTTGCTTTCTATTGTGCCACCATGTAGTGGAAGTCCACCATTGATAATCATTCCATCCTGGGTTGAGATTATATCAGCGCCTAGTTTTTTTAGATTATCTACCATAACTTCAATACGGTTAGTTTCTTTAACGATTAATTCTTGTGCGTCTTTTATTATTGTTTGGCCTTTAGCAAAACAAGCCATAATTGCAATAACTGGCAATTCGTCTATTAGCCTTGGTATAATAGGGCCTGCGATTTCCATTCCTTTTAAGTCGCTATATTCTACGTAAATGTCTGCAACCTTCTCATTGTTATATTCCCGTATGTTTTCTAAAGAAATTTTGCCACCCATTTCCTGGCAAACTTCAATAATGCCGTCTCGTGTTGGATTTATGCCAACATTTCTTAATAAGATTGATGAACCAGGAACAATAAGCCCTGCCACAATGAAATATGCAGCAGATGATATATCACTTGGGATATTAATTTCTTGTGCCAATAATGTTGGATTTGGCTTAATTGTTGTAAGATTATCTTCTTGTAAAATATTTGCTCCAAAATAAGTCATCATTAATTCTGTGTGGTTTCTAGAAAGGTTTGGTTCGATTACACTTGTATTATTATCAGCATAAAGCCCAGCTAGTAGTATGGAAGATTTGACCTGGGCGGATGCTACTGGAGAATTATAGCTTATGCCAAGTAGAGATTTGTCTCCCCTACTTGAAATCTTTAAAGGTGGAAGACCATCTCCTTGTTTACTCTTAATTTTGCCACCCATTTTATACAGTGGTGTTATTATACGATTCATGGGGCGACTCCTAAGAGAATTATCACCAGTAAGTTCAGAATCAAAAGTTTGTCCACATAAAATTCCAGATAATAATCTCATTGTTGTACCACTATTGCCCACATCTAAAATGTTATCAGGCTTCATTAAGCCATGGAGACCTTTTCCGTGTATTGTAACTATGCTATTTTTAATATCATTGTCTATTTCTATTCCCATTTGGCGAAATGCATTTATAGTTGAAATACAATCTAATCCTTGAAGAAAATTATGAACTACACTTGTTCCACTAGCAAGAGAACCAAGCATTACTGCACGATGGGATATGGATTTATCACCAGGCACTGTTATTTCACCTTTTAAAGGTTTTTTGTTTAACATAAAATATCTCCTTTATTATCTTTCATAAACGGTATAGCCACGTTGCTTAAGCAAATCAAAGGCATGGTCCTGGGATTCTTCGTCATAAAATTCTATTCTTAGGACCCCGTCATAAAATTCACGGTTATGAATTATTCCAATATTCTTAATACTTATACTATAGCCAGCTAGTAGATTTGCGACCATAGCTATAGAACCAGCTTCATCATCGATATCCATGTAAACTTCAAAAATCTTCTCTATTATGCCTCTACCTTTTTCTGGCAGTTCGTTCCTGTATTCTCTTGCACTAGCGAAAGTATTATATAGAAAAGGACTGTTTTTATCTTCAAGAGCCATAATAAGATCTTGTAATAAAGCAATATATTGATTTAATAGGTCCTTGATAAATTCACTATTTGAAATTGAAATATTCTCCCAGATATTAGGTGATGAGGAAGCAATTCTTGTAATATCACGAAAACCACCTGCAGCAAGTTTTTTAAGTAATTCCTGATTGTCAGGTTGCCCTTTAACTAAATTAACTAAAGTTGCGGCAACAATATGAGGAATATGACTTATGGCAGCCACAATTTTATCGTGATCTATATTATCAATTAATATGGGTATTGCACCTATATCTTTAACCAAATTGGTCATAATACTGATATGTTCAGGCATAGTACTATTGGTTGAAGTAAGAATATAATAAACATTTTCAAAGAGTTTTGGATTAGCATAGGCAAAGCCTGATTTTTCTGAGCCTGTCATAGGGTGGCCCCCTACAAAATTAGAATCTAGTCCATTATCTGTAACATGTTTATGTATATCAGCCTTAACGCTACCAACATCAGTGATTATACATTGGGGGTTTATTATATCTTTTAAAACAGGTAAATAAGTAATGTTTTGTATCACGGGAGCACAAAGGAAAATAATGTTACATGAAGCGAAGTCATCAAGATTATCACAAACCCTATCTAGGACCTGTTGTTTAAGGCCAAGTTCATTATCTTCACCTAAGGATTTACCATGTTCATATCCTATAATAGTGACATTTGGATAGTGCTGTCTAAGTGTTTTTGCAATTGATCCACCTATAAGTCCAAGGCCTATAAATCCAATTGTAAATTTATTTATATTATTTTTATCAGTCATATCAATCATTTTTACTCTCTCTATCATCATTATCATTATTATTTTTTTAATTCTATATCAAACAAAAATTTCTGTCAACACTGCAGACTATAATAAAAACTTATCAAATTATATAATAGAATTACCACAAAGTTATATCAATATAATTCAAACATTTATTGGAAAGATTAAAAAACGGTGTAAAAGTTCGATAATAGTATTGTAAAATCTCAGTAATTTTAGTAGAATATACACATGAGCTAAATCCTTTAGCAATTTTTTATTTATAAAACTATAATAAGTGACAGTAGGACTAGTTGTTAGTTAGCGCACCTTATTATTTATAAACAACTTATTGTTGCTTTATTATATAAAATATCATAATGGAGGAAATTTGTATGAAAGTTTACACATCTGACAAGATTAGAAACGTTGTTGTTTTGGGCCACGGTGGAAGCGGTAAGACTGCATTAGTGGAAGCTATGGCTTATATAACAGGTGCTACTAACCGTTTAGGTAGAGTAGAGGATAAAAACACCATAAGTGATTATGATAAAGAAGAACAAAAACGTCAATTTTCTATTAATTCAACTGTAGTTCCTATCGAATGGGAAGATACAAAGATTAATTTATTAGATGTTCCGGGATATTTCGACTTTGTTGGAGAAGTTGAACAAGCAATGTCTGTTGCTGATGGTGCTGTAATTGTTGTTTCCGCTAAGTCGGGAGTTGAAGTTGGAACTAAAAGATCATGGGATTTTTGTGAAAAGTATGGAATACCTAGAATCTTTTTTGTAACGGACATGGATGATGATAACGCAAGTTTTAGAAGAACAGTTGAAGCTTTAACAGAACTTTACGGGCGAAAGATAGCTCCATTTCAAATTCCAGTACGTGAAGAAGGCGAATTCGTAGGATTTGTCAATGTTGTTAAAATGGGTGGAAGAAGATTTACTGACGAGAAGGGTAATTATGATGAAGTTGATATTCCTGATTATGTAGAAGACCATCTAATGGAGAGTCGTGAAATCCTACTTGAAGCTGTTGCTGAAACTAGTGAAGGTCTAATGGAAAAGTATTTCTCTGAAGAAGAATTTACTCAAGATGAGATTTCTTCTGCACTTGTTAATAATGTTCATGATGGTACAGTTGTTCCTGTGCTAATGGGTTCAGGAATAAGTGCTCGTGGCTCTAATATGCTACTTCAAGTAGTTAAAAAGTATTTTCCATCACCAGCAGAACTAGATATAGCTGGCAAGAATGTAGATACAAATGAAACATTTGAAGCTAACTATGATCCTAATTTACCTGTAACAGCAAAGGTTTTCAAATCAATCTCAGATCCTTTTATTGGAAAGTTTTCTGTTGTTAAAGTATGTTCAGGTGTTTTGAAGTCTGATACTACAGCATATAACACTTCTACCCATGAGGATGAAAAAATTGGCAGATTATATGTTTTACGAGGAAAAGACCAAATTGAAGTTGATGAATTGCAAGCAGGAGATATAGGAGCTATTGGAAAACTTAATAATACTAATACAGGAGATACTCTAGCTTCTAAAAAGACCCCTATTGCTTATGATAGACCAGAAATCTCCAAACCTTATACTTACAAAAGATTTAGAACAGTTAAAAAAGGTGATGATGATAAAGTATCACAGGCAATGGCTAAGATTTTAGAAGAAGACTTAACTCTTAGGGTTGTTAATGATTCTGAGAATAGACAGACTTTATTATATGGTATTGGTGACCAACAACTAGATGTAGTTGTTAGCAAGTTGAAGAGTATGTTTAATGTTGAAATTGAACTAACAGAACCTAAGATTCCATATAGAGAAACTATTCGTAAGACTGTTAAAGTACAAGGTAAACATAAGAAACAATCTGGTGGACATGGTCAATACGGAGATGTTCATATTGAATTTGGACCATCAGGAGACTTAGAATCTCCTTATGTGTTTGAAGAACATATATTTGGTGGTTCAGTACCAAGGAATTATTTCCCTGCAGTTGAAAAAGGTATCCAAGAGTGTGTATTAGAAGGACCAGTGGCAGGTTATCCAGTTGTAGGCGTTAAAGCAGATCTAGTTGATGGTTCTTATCATCCAGTTGATTCATCAGAGTTAGCATTTAAGATGGCAACAATCCAAGCATTTAAAAGAGGCTTCATGGACGCATCTCCAGTAATTTTAGAACCAATTGTCTCACTAAAAGTAGTAGTTCCTGATGATAATACAGGGGATGTTATGGGTGATCTAAACAAACGTAGAGGTAGAGTTCTTGGAATGAATCCACTAGAAGGTGGAAAACAAGAAATATTAGCTGATGTACCTCTTGCTGAAATATATGGCTACTCTGCAGACCTAAGATCCTTTACAGCAGGAGCAGGCGATTTTTCTTATGAATTTAGCCGCTACGAACAAGCAACCCCTGAAACCCAAGAGAAAGTTATAAAAGAGACTCAAGAAAAAGAATAAGAGTAATAGTAAGTTATTAAGATATGGTTAAGTATCAATAAAAGTTGATAAACCATAATAACTTGTAATAAAGCTAACTAAATAAAATTCAAACAATATAGGGCCCTCCTTTCACAAGACTGTTGTATTTTAAGCAGGCATTATGAAAGGGGCCCTTTTCATATTTACTAATGAAGGTGATATATGTATGCAAGTGTTCACCTTTCGTAGGGACAACTGTGGGAATGTGTATGTAATTAGCAAACTGTGTGATGGTTTTCCACGCTGTTTGATAAGGACATACATATTCCCAAAGCTGTCCTGAAGACGGGTGAACACGCATACATATATCATCTTCATGGAAGTGTAAGCACACAAGCCCTAACAAAAGCCTCAAATATCTTGAATTGGTCCCCATCAACTGAATGTAGATGCTCAGGATGCCACTGAACACCAAGTAAGAACCTCCTACTTTTATCATAGACAGCTTCAGCTAGGGAATCTTTTGAAATGGCAGATAAGTCTAAAGACGGGGCAAGTTTGCTTAAAGCTTGATGATGAAAGCTATTTACTTTAATCTTTTTCTTATTAAGAATTTTATCTAATAGACTTCCAGAAATAATATCAACACTATGAGTTTTAACCTTGTCAGGAGATTTCTGATAATGGCCAATTATATTATTTGAATGGTATTGAGTCTTGATATCTTGATAAATTCCTCCTCCAAGAAAAATATTAAAAGCCTGTATCCCACGACAAATTCCAAGCATTGGCTTATTTGCATTATAAGCAGCATCAAAAACTAGTTTTTCAAAATTATCTCTTTCTGGAATTACAATCCCTCCTTCAGGAATAGTCTCCTCCTTAAATAGAAAAGGATTAATATCTGGCCCACCGGGGAATAAAAAGCCATCAAAAAGGCTGATGAGCTGTCCTACATCACCTTCATCAATTTCAAGGGGTAGCATGTAGGGAATAGCTCCACTTGCTTTGATTGCTCTCATGTAGTCCTCATGTATACGTAAAAACTTGTTTTTATAATCATATTGTGGTGTTATTCCTATTATTGGTTTTTTCATAAATTATATTGCCTTTCTTGTTACCATGATTCATGCCATATTTTCAGCATTTCACAATAATTATATATTAAGCTTATGCTTGTAATAGAATGATTATTTGGATATAATAATTAAAAGATGTGACCAGAACATGTAAAATTAAGGGAGAATATAATGTTTAAGAGCTTTTATCCAAGTATTTGGATTAATTCAATATATAAGGATGTTGATTTTAATAAATTATATAAAAAAGGCTATCGTGGAATTATAAGTGATATAGATAATACTTTAGTTGAGCATGATGCAGATGCTAATGATCAAGCTGTAGAGTTTTGTCAAAGATTAAAAGATATAGGTTTTGAGCTTTGTTTGATTTCAAACAATGATCAAGAAAGAGTTACAAGGTTTAATAAAGGTGTTAAAACTCATATGATTTATAATGGCAAGAAACCTTTGCCTGGAAGCTATAATAGGGCAATGGAGCTTATGGGAACCAACAAAAAAAACACCATCTTTGTGGGTGATCAGCTTTTCACAGATATATTAGGTGCTAACATTGTAGGTATTAAAAGTATACTAGTCGAACCTATAAGTCCAAGGGAAGAGATACAAATAGTTATCAAGAGATTCTTTGAAAAAATCGTCCTATATTTTTATAAGAGAGATATATCAAAACGAAAGAAAAAAGGATTTTAACAATAGAAATATAAATTAAAATATTTTAAGAGTATGAAATTAAAGTATCTATTATGCAATGAATACTATAGAGTTCATATTTTGAGGAAAGGAATGGTCATTAACATGAAAAATATAGTAATTGTAGGTTTTATGTGCAGTGGTAAAAGTACAGTTGGACGTAAATTAGCGAAAAAAATCAATTATAAATTTATAGATACAGATCAGTGGATAAGTAATGAAATGAATTTATCTATAGATGAAATATTTGATAAAAAAGGTGAGGATTATTTTAGAGGGTTAGAAACAAATACTGTGAAACATTTTTCTGAAAATTTGACCAATGCAGTCTTATCAACGGGTGGAGGACTTTCTATTAGAAAAGAGAACTTAACATATTTAAAAGAAATAGGAACTATAGTATATCTAAAGGTTTCTAAAAATTCTGTGTTAAAGCGTCTAAACCCAAACATTGTAAGGCCTTTACTAGAACAAGAAGATAGAGAAGAAATAATAGAAGATATGCTTAATATAAGAAATCCTATATATAATGATATCGCAGACATAGTTATTGATACTAATAATAAATCAATAGATACTGTAGTTAATGAAGTTATGGACAAGTTATCTATAAAGTGAATTAATTAATAAAACTAAAGTTTAGATTTCTACATAGTGGAAGGATTGTGAAAATTATGAAGCTTTTGGTTATTAACGGACCCAATTTGAACTTCTTAGGAATTAGGGAAAAGGAAGTATATGGTAGTAATACTTATGAAGATTTAATCAAGATAATAGAAGAAAAAGCCAAGAAAGATAATATTGAAATTGATATATTTCAAAGCAATCATGAAGGGGATATAATTGACAGGCTTCAAGAATCATACTCTGATGAAACTGAAGGAATAGTGATTAATCCAGGTGCTTTTACTCATTATTCTTATGCTATTAGGGATGCTTTAGCTTCCCTTAATCTTCCAAAAGTAGAGGTTCATATCTCTAATATTCATAAAAGAGAGGAATTTAGACATACTTGTGTAACTACCCCAGTTTGTGATGGTCAAATAAGTGGACTTGGTTTAGGAGGATATTTGATGGCTATTGATGCTATTAAGGATATTTTATCTGTTGATAGCAAATATTAGTTGAAAAAAACTTAAGTGTAATATAAACTGTTTATAGTGAATTATAGAAATTTTAGGAGGGCATTAATTATGTTATCAGCAGGTGATTTTAGAAATGGACTAACAATTGAACATGATGGGAATATATATCAGGTAATCGAGTTCCAACATGTTAAACCTGGAAAAGGTGCAGCATTTGTTAGAACCAAATTAAGGGATATAAAACATGGCGGAACAGTAGAAACTACTTTTAGACCACAAGAAAAATTTGAGCAAGCTCATATTGACCGTAGTGATATGCAATATTTATATAATGATGGTGATTTATATTATTTTATGGATAATACAAGCTACAATCAGATTGCAATTGGCAAAGAAGTAATTGGGGAAACTTTAGAATTTATTAAAGAGAATGAAACTGTTAAGATTCTATCTCATAAGGGAGAAGTATTTGCAATTGAGCCACCAATTTCTGTTGTACTTGAAATTACACAAACAGAACCAGGTTTTAAAGGGGATACGGCAACAGGAGCTACTAAGCCAGCTACAGTAGAAACTGGGGCAGGAGTTTATGTTCCACTATTTGTTGAGATAGGTGACAAAATTAGTATCGATACAAGAACAGGGGAATATCAAAAAAGAGTATAATAATGAGAAGTTATTAATTATTTAAGCTAATAAAATCATTATTATGGATTAGAAGATTAATAATTAGATAAAAGTTAATAGTTAATAAGTAACTTATAAACTATTAACTTTGTAATTTTGTAATTTAAATTAGCTGAAAACAAAAAAATTTTGGTTGTTAGAGATTAGACTATATGTTAAACCCTAACAACCATTTTTGTATAATTATACTTTATATTAAAATGTATATGTGCTATATTTGCTTAAAGTGCTAACTAAATCTGAAGAGAGAGTATTATTATTCATTTTATTTAAATTTAAAATCATTCATTTGATAACATCTATAATTTTTGTTGGTCAAGATAATGAAAAATCATTTAATATTTGACAAAGATCTTAATAAAGTATAAAATTATTTAAATTTACTAAAATTTAAGAAAGCCTATAAATATATATACTTAGAACTAAGATAAGAGTAGAACATACAATCTGAAAAACATGAGTTTTAGGAAAGGGACAGAGTTTAATATGAGAAGTGATGCAGCAAAAAAAGGAATTAATAGAGCACCTAATAGATCTCTATTTCATGCTTTAGGAAGAACACAGGAAGAACTAAATAGACCCTTAATAGGTATTGTTAATTCATTTAATGAAATTGTACCTGGACATATGAATTTAGATAAGCTAGTAGAAGCGGTAAAAGCTGGAGTTTATATGGCAGGTGGAACGCCAATGGAATTCCCAGCAATTGCAGTTTGTGATGGTATAGCCATGGGTCATCAAGGTATGCATTATTCACTGCCAACTAGGGAACTGGTAGCTGATTCAACAGAAGCAGTAGCCCTAGCACAATCCTTTGATGCCCTAGTAATGATTCCAAATTGTGATAAGAATGTACCGGGTCTATTAATGGCAGCGGCTCGTGTTAATATACCAACAATTTTTGTAAGTGGTGGCCCAATGTTAGCAGGACGTGTAAACGGAGAAAGAACAAGTCTATCAAGTATGTTTGAAGCAGTTGGATCTCACAGTGCTGGTACTATGACCACAGAAGAATTAGAGGATTTTGTTACTAATGTTTGCCCAACATGTGGCTCTTGCTCAGGAATGTATACAGCTAACAGCATGAACTGTTTAACAGAGGCTATTGGTATGGGCCTAAAAGGTAACGGAACAGTTCCAGCAGTTTATTCAGAAAGAATCCGTATGGCTAAACAAGCTGGTATACAGATAATGGACCTTTTAGAAAAGGATATAAAACCAAGAGATATTATGACAAAAGAATCATTTGAGAATGCTTTAGCAGTAGATATGGCTCTTGGATGTTCAACTAATACAATGTTACATATACCTGCTATTGCATATGAAGCAGGTGTTGAAATGAATTTAGATAAGGCTAATGATGTAAGTGCAAGAACTCCTAATCTATGTCACTTGGCTCCAGCAGGCCCAACTTACATGGAAGACTTAAATGAAGCTGGTGGAGTTTATGCAGTTATGAAAGAGTTAGCTAAGAAAGATTTACTTAACACAGATGTAATGACTGTAACAGGTCAAACAATTGGCCAAAACATAGAAAAGGTTAAGAATTCAAATGAAAATGTAATTAGACCAATTGATAATCCATATAGTCAAACAGGAGGAATCGCCGTATTAAAGGGTAATCTTGCACCAGATTCATGTGTTGTTAAGCGTTCAGCAGTTGCACCAGAAATGCTAAAACACGCGGGCCCTGCAAGAGTATTTGACTCTGAGGATGAAGCTATTGCGGCAATATATGGTGAAAAGATTGAAGATGGGGATGTAATTGTAATTCGCTATGAAGGTCCAAAGGGCGGACCAGGAATGAGGGAAATGCTTAACCCTACTTCAGCAATCCAAGGAATTGGAAAAGGGTCTACAGTTGCACTTATAACAGATGGTCGTTTCTCTGGTGCATCAAGAGGTGCGTCGATAGGTCATGTTTCACCAGAAGCGGCAGTAGGTGGACCTATAGCTCTTGTAAAAGAGGGAGACATTATTCAAATCGATATAGATAATAACTCTATAAACCTTAAAGTATCAGATGATGAACTAGAAACAAGAAGAAAAGAATGGAAACCGAGAGGGCCTAAGATTAAAACAGGTTATCTAAGAAGATATGCTTCAATGGTTTCATCAGCAAATGAAGGTGCTATATTAAGAGCTTACGACGAAGAGTACTAAATTCGCAGGATTTTATAGAAAGGTATGGTTATTATGATGGAAATGACAGGATCGCAAATTTTAATTGAATGTTTAAAAGAACAAGGCGTTGATACAATATTTGGTTATCCTGGTGGAGCGGTTCTTAATATATACGATGAACTTTACCGCCATAAAGATGAAATAACTCACATTTTACCTTCTCACGAACAAGGAGCAGCCCATGCGGCAGATGGCTATGCTCGTTCAACAGGTAAAGTTGGTGTTTGTTTAGCAACAAGTGGTCCAGGAGCAACGAATTTGGTGACAGGAATTGCAACGGCATATATGGATTCAGTTCCAATGATTGCTATAACAGGTAATGTTACAGTTGATTTGCTTGGTAAGGATAGTTTTCAAGAAGTAGACATTGCTGGTATAACTATGCCAATTACAAAGCATAATTTTATTGTAAAGGATGTTGATGATTTAGCTAATACACTTAGAAGAGCCTTTAATATTGCAAGAAAAGGTAGGCCAGGTCCAGTATTAGTTGATATTGCTAAAGATGTTACTGCCAATAAAACAAATTACATAAAAGAAGAAGTTAAATTTGAGGAACCACTAAAAAACACTATCAATGAAGAAGATATTGACGAAGCCATCAAAATGATAGAAGAAGCTAAAAATCCAGTAATCTTCTTAGGTGGTGGAGCTGTT
This sequence comes from uncultured Lachnospiraceae bacterium, assembly GCA_964618775.1. Taxonomy (GTDB): domain Bacteria; phylum Bacillota; class Clostridia; order Lachnospirales; family Lachnospiraceae; genus JAAYRG01. Next base: position 14,526 of record CAZUDG010000017.1, read on the forward strand.
ATTTCTGACTCTCAAGATGAGATTATAAAATTTGTTAATAAGGTTAATGCACCAGTAGCAGATTCTCTAATGGCAAAAGGTGCCTTTCCAGGACAAGATAAAATGTATTTAGGTGGACTAGGTATGCATGGAACAAAAACAGCAAACCTAGCTGTAACAAATTGTGATTTGTTAATTGCAGTAGGTGCTAGATTTAGCGATCGTGTAACTGGCGATGCTAATAAGTTTGCAAGAAATGGTAAGATTCTTCATATAGATGTAGATCCAGCAGAAATCAATAAAAATGTAGAAGCTAAACATTCTATAATTGGTGATATTAAGGTTGTGCTTAAAGCTATAAATGCTAAGTTGAAGCAACAAGACAATTCACAGTGGGTTGATGCTGTATTGGAGAAGAAGGAAAAATACCCCTTAACTTATAATAAGGATGTATTAACTGGACCCTATGTAATCGAAAAGTTATATGAATTAACAAATGGTGATGCAATTATCTCTACAGGTGTAGGACAGCATCAAATGTGGGCAGCTCAGTTTTATAAGTTCAAAAGACCAAAGACATTCCTTACTTCTGGAGGTTTAGGAACTATGGGCTATGGTCTTGGAGCTTCTATTGGAGCCCAAGTAGGAAATCCAGATAGTCAAGTTGTTAATATTGATGGTGATGGGTGCTTTAGAATGACTATGAATGAACTTGCAACAGCAGGTAGATATAACATTCCAATTATTGAACTTATTATGAATAATAGTGTTCTTGGAATGGTACGCCAGTGGCAAGATTTATTCTATGAACAAAGATATTGTGAGACTACATTTGATGATAATATTGACTTTGTAAAATTAGCAGAAGCAGTGAACGTAAAAGGATTTAGAATTACTAAAATAGAAGAAGTAGAAGATGTAATAAAAGCAGCACTTGCCCACGAAGGCCCAGTACTAATAGATTGTGTTATTGGTTCTGACGATAAGGTGTGGCCAATGGTAGCCCCAGGTGCAGGTATTGATGAGATAATAACAGAAGAAGATATAGATAAATAAATTGAATGAATAAACCACAAATAAATTGCACTATCTTATTTGTACTAGGAGTTGTGTATAATTAAGCATTGTACACAACTCCTAATTATTTTACTGTATTATGGAGGTTGCAAATGAACGTTAAAAACATTTTATTAGTAGGTATAGGATTTGTGTCTTTAGGTTTTGGGGCAATAGGAATTTTGGTGCCTATTCTTCCTACAACTCCATTTGTATTAGTAGCAGCACTTTGTTTTTCAATTGGAAGTCCCAAGTTACAAAAGAAACTTATGAAGAGTGAGTTTTTCAAAGAGTATATTGAATACTATGAAAAGGATGTTGGAGTACCTAGGAAGACAGTTAGAAAATCTATTATATTTGTTTGGATAGGGTTAATATTTTCTATCCTGTTAACAAGAAAAATATGGCTTGGAATATTATTAATATCAATTGGAATTGCTGTATCTATATATTTATCATCTCTAATTCACAGGGGGTAAGAATAAGATTAAATGTAATAGAAATACTTATTACTTGACATAAAATTAACTAGGTTTTATAATGTATCTAGTTAAAGTGGTATAGTGTCAAAATGTCCTGTTGTAAACAGTAAATATTTAAGACACATCTTTATATAATAACAGATTTTCATTCTAATTAGGAGGATACAAAATGGGGAGAGTATATAACTTTTCAGCTGGACCAGCGGTATTACCAGAAGAGGTTTTAAAAGAAGCATCAGAGGAGATGTTAGATTATAGGAATACAGGAATGTCAGTTATGGAGATGAGTCATCGTTCCCAGGCATATCAAACCATTATTGATGAAGCGGAGCAGGATTTAAGAGATTTGATGAATATACCAGATAATTATAAGGTTTTATTTTTACAAGGTGGAGCATCACTTCAATTTGCTATGGTTCCAATGAACCTAATGAAGAATAAGGTGGCAGACTATATTATTACAGGAGCATGGGCAAAGAAGGCATATCAAGAAGCTTCAAAGTATGGAAAGGCTAATGCTATTGCATCTTCAGCAGATAAGAACTTTACATATATACCTGATTGCAGTGATTTGCCAATTAGTGAAGATTCAGACTATGTTTATATTTGTGAAAATAACACTATTTATGGTAGTAAATTTAAAACTTTACCTAATACAAAAGGTAAAGTTCTAGTTTCTGATATATCTTCTTGTGTTTTATCAGAAGCAATAGATGTTAGTAAGTATGGAATTTTGTTTGCTGGAGCTCAAAAGAATGTAGGACCAGCAGGTGTAACGATTGTAATAGTAAGGGAAGATTTAATAACTGATGAAAACTTACCAGGAACACCTACTATGATGGAATATAAAACTCATGCTGACTCAGGTTCTTTATATAATACACCACCTACTTATGGAATTTATATGTGTGGAAAGGTGTTTAAGTGGCTAAAAAATCTTGGCGGCTTAGAAGCTATGGAAGAGATAAATCAGAATAAAGCTAAGATATTATATGATTATTTAGATGAAAGTAAGCTATTTAGTGGAACAGTTGAAGTTGAAGATCGCTCACTTATGAATATACCATTTGTTACAGGTGACAGTGATCTTGATGCTAAGTTTGTAAAAGAAGCTAAAGTAGCAGGGTTAGAAAATCTTAAAGGTCATAGAAGTGTTGGGGGAATGAGAGCAAGTATTTATAATGCAATGCCAACTGAGGGAGTGGAAGCACTTGTAGCATTTATGAAGGATTTTGAAGAAAAAAATCAATAATATATAAATGATAGCAAGATTATAATTAATATAAGTTAAATTATTAAACTAGCATATAAACGGGAGGAATTTATGGGAAAATATATTTGCTTAAATCCTATTTCTGAAGAAGGACTTAAGCTATTTGGTGATGATTATACAGAAACAAAGGCAATAGATGATGCAGATGCAGTTTTAGTAAGAAGTGCAGATATGCATACAATGGAATTACCTGACAATGTTAAAGTTGTTGCCCGAGCAGGAGCAGGCGTTAATAATATACCAATTGATAAGTATTCTGATCAAGGTGTAGTTGTATTTAACACACCAGGTGCCAATGCTAATGGTGTTAAAGAGATGGTAATGGCAGGCATGTTCCTATCAGCTCGTGACATTATTGGAGGAGTTAATTGGGTACAAGAAAACAAAGATGATCCTAACTTGCTTAAATCAGTTGAAAAAGCAAAGAATCAATTTGCAGGCCATGAGCTTAAAGGTAAGAAGCTAGGAGTTTTAGGCTTGGGGGCAATAGGAGTACTAGTTGCTAATATAGGAATACGCCTTGGTATGGAGGTATATGGATATGACCCATTTATATCCCTAGACCATGCATGGAAGGTATCAAGACATATTATTCATGTGAATAATAAAGAAGAAATCTATAGACAATGTGACTATATTACAGTTCACGCTCCAGCAACAAAAGATACAATAGGAATGATTAATAAAGAATCTATTGCTTCAATGGTAGATGGTGTAGTTGTATTAAATTATTCTAGAAACACTCTAATTGAAGACAATGACATGATAGAAGCATTAAATTCAGGAAAAGTTGCAAAATATGTTACAGATTTCCCAACACCAGAACTAGCCAATACCAAGAATGTTATAGCAACACCTCATCTTGGTGCATCCACAGCAGAGTCTGAAGAAAATTGTGCTACTATGGCTGTAAAGCAAGTAAGGGCTTATATAGAAAATGGTAGTATTAGAAATTCTGTAAATTTCCCAGATGTTGACGGTGGTCCAATTATTACAGGAAATCGTGTGACTATAATACATAAGAATATCCCTCAAATGTTAAATAAATTCACTAGCATTTTTGGTGAAGAAGAAATAAATATATCTAATTTACTTAACAAGAGTAAAGGTGATAATGCCTATACAATAGTTGATATTGATGGTTCATATTCAGAAGTGGTTATTGAGAATATTAAAAATATTGAAGGTGTTTTGAAGGTTAGGACTATTTAAAGGTTCTTATGCCAGGCCTTGTAATTATCAGGAATATTTATAATTATTTTAAACAGACAAAGGCTCCACATATTGATTTTTAATCTTTATGTGGAGATTTTTAAATAAGAAGTTATTATTCAAATAATATTATAATGGGAGGTTTGATTATGGCAAATATAAGACCATTTAAGGCAATTAGGCCAAATGAAGAGGTAGCACATAGGGTAGCAGCACTTCCTTATGATGTATATAATAGGCAAGAGGCTAAGGAAGAGATAGATAAAGAACCTTTATCTTTTCTTAAAATTGATAGGGCAGAAACGCAGTTTAGTGATGATGTGGATACTTATGATGATAGGGTGTATGAAAAGGCTAGAGAGATTTTATCTTCAATGATTGATGATGGGACATTTATTCAAGATAAGGAAGATTATTACTATCTATATGAATTAATTATGGGTGGAAGATCACAGACTGGAATTGTTGCTTGTTCATCAATTGACGATTATGATAATAATATAATAAAAAAACATGAAAATACTTTGAAAGAAAAAGAAGAGGATCGTATTAGGCATGTAGATAGCTGTGGTGCTCAGACTGGTCCTATATTTTTAGCTTATAAGGCTAATAAAGAGTTAAAGGATATTGTAGAAGAAGCTAAAAAGGGTGAAAAGATATATGGCTTTAAATCACCAGATGATATAACTCATAATATTTGGGCGATCAAAGAAAAAGCAGATATTGAAGCAATTAAGGCTATATTTTCTAGTATGGACAGTTTATATATTGCTGATGGCCATCATAGAACTGCTTCAGCTGTAAGAGTTGGCCAAATGAGAAGAGAAGCTAGCCCTGGATATGATGGAACTGAAGAATTTAATTTCTTTTTATCAGTTTTATTTCCAGATGATGAGTTGTTAATTCAACCATATAATAGAGTAGTGAACAATTTGAATGGCAACTCAGAGGAAGAGTTTTTAGAAAAGGTAAGAGCTAATTTTTTGATAGAAGAATATGGGGATCGTCCATTTGAACCAGCAGAACCAGGAACTTTTGGCATGTATCTTGATAATGTTTGGTACAAGCTTAAGATAAAGGATGGTTTGTTTGATGAGAATGATCCAGTGGATTCTTTAGATGTATCTATTTTACAAAACTTTTTATTGGATCCTATTTTAAATATAAAAGACCCTAAAACAGATGAACATATAGACTTTATAGGTGGAATTAGGGGTCTTAAAGAATTGGAAAGAAGGGTAGCTAAGGATATGAAGGTAGCTTTCTCTATGTATCCAACGAGTATGGCAGAGTTATTTGATGTTTCAGATGCAGACAAGCTTATGCCTCCGAAATCTACTTGGTTTGAGCCAAAACTAAGAAGTGGTTTGTTTATTCATAAGATTTAGGTGAAGACGGACGAAAATCATGCTGGGGGTGTGACTGTCTTACGTACACCCTCGTTAGGACAAATTTATCAACTAGTTCTCCACTATCAAACACCAAAAGCGATGTTTGCTAGTGGCGTACAAGTTCATAAATTTGTCCAGACGAAAGGGTGTACTTATAAGACATGTCACACCCCCAGCATGATTTTCTGTCATTGGTGGAGAAGGTGGGTAGAGAAAATTATATTAATATAGTATGAGTTGAATAAAATGCCAAAATGAACTATATCTAGGTCATTTGCTTCTAGTGATTATATTAAAAACACATTTTGGACTAGGAGCATGTAAATTAGGGTTCCACCACCTATACTTAGGAGGGTGTTTCGTTTCCAAATATGTAGGATTGCAATGGATATAATTGCAATGATTTCTGGAAGGGCGTTGGGGTAGACAAATACGCTGATGTCTTTTAAGCAGTAGATGACTAGCATGGCAATTATTGTGTTTGGTAATATCTTACCAAGATATTTTATGTATTTTGGTGTTTCTTTGTTGTCGGGAAATAGCATGAAAGGGGCAGCTCTAAGAGATATGGTTACAAGGGCAATTATTCCAAACATGACTATTGACTCAGTTATTGATAAAGGCATATTAGATGCTCCTTTCTAGTTTCTTACGAAACACTGTTACCAGAACAAGAATTAATATCATGGTAGGGATTAGAAAACTTTCGGCTCCAAAAACTAATCTACATAGTATTGCACTTACAGCACCTATTATTTCAGGTAAATGTTTTTTGTTTGATAGCAATTGTTCTATAAGCACAACTACAAACAGGGCTGTTAGTACAAAGTCTAATCCTCTTGTATCAAAGGGTATGAAATTGCCAAGTATACTTCCAAGTATTGAGCCTGTTATCCAGTATATATGATCTAATAATGTTATATAAAATAAAAATAGGCTCCTATCAACATATTTTGGCTCCTTTATACTTGATAATATTGAAAATGTTTCATCTGTTAGGCCGTGGATTAAATACCATTTTTTCTTACCAAGGCCTTTAAACTTAGGTAACATTGCAATACCGTAAAATAGGTGTCTTGCATTTACCATTAATGTCATTATCACTGCATTTATAGGATGAAAGCCACTTGCAACAAGTCCTACAGCTACAAATTGCATTGAACCTGCATATATGAATAAACTAGTTAATATAACCCATATAAGAGAATAACCTTTACTATCCATTAAGATTCCCAAAGCCGCTCCAAGCAATAAATATCCAGTAAGGACAGGAATCGTATGGGGAAAAGCAGCTTTTAGTGCTTTTTTATGTTTTTGTAACTTCATTGATTTCACCTTTCATATGTAATTTTGGTCAATGTTATAGTATTATAATAGTTTAATTATAATTTAACAAGTCATGTAATATCAAAAACAAAAAAGCAATGAAATATCAAAAACAAAAAACTCTTTATTATAACTTAGACTTATGGTAATATATGATAATATCTAAAATTTATATTTGTAAGGCTATTAGTTAGTATTTAGATATCTAGTGCATAAGTTAAGGGACAAAAACAAGGAGTATGAAATGGCTAACATTTTTAATTATGACAACCCAATTATATCGACCATTAATAAAATTGCAGATATGGTAATCTTAAGTATATTGTACTTGATAATATGTATACCAATCGTAACAATTGGACCTGCAACAACTGCTCTATATTATACAATTGTTAAGAACATCAGGAAAGAAAGAAGCTATACATATAAGGAATTCTTCAAAGGTTTTAAGAGTAATTTCAAACAAGGTTTTATTGTAACCTTGATATTGCTAGTAATCTATTTTGTTTTATATTTTGATCTAAGGTTTGCACAATCACGGACAGGGATACAGCAAAGTGTTTTCACCGGGATTTTCTTAGGAATTTCTATAATAGTAATCGCGGTTAATGTATATATTTTTCCGTACTTATCAAGGTTTGAAGTGAAGATTACACAGCTATTTAAGAATTCATTTTATTTAGCAGTGAAGCATTTTCCTTCAACTATTTTAATGGTTTTAATATTGTTTATTAGTATTTATCTTATATATGTAGTTCCATTTGCGATAATAATTGCTCCATCATTGGTAGTGCTACTACAATCATATTTAATGGAGAGAATTTTCAAGAAATATATGCCTGAAAAGTCAAGGGAGCAAGATGGCCAAGTTACAGATGAATGGTATCTTGATTAGTGTTTAAGAAAGGGGATTAAGTGGAAGTGAAATTGACAGAATTATTTGGAATGAATGTATTTAATGATGCTAAAATGGTTGAATGCCTTCCTAAAAAAATATATGTGAAACTAAAACAAACAATAGAGAATGGTGATGATTTAGATTTGGAAGTTGCAGAAGTTGTAGCTAATGCTATGAAAGATTGGGCAATTGAACGAGGTGCAACTCACTATACTCATTGGTTTCAACCTATGACAAATATTACAGCAGAAAAACATGATTCTTTTATTTCCCCTACTGTTGATGGAAAAGTTATAATGGAATTCTCAGGTAAAGAATTAATCAAAGGCGAACCTGATGCTTCTTCATTTCCTTCAGGTGGGATTAGATCAACCTTTGAAGCAAGAGGATACACCGCTTGGGACTGTACCTCACCTGCATTTTTAAGAGAGGATGCCTCTGGAATAACATTATGCATTCCGACAGCTTTTTGCTCTTATACAGGGGAAGCACTAGATAAAAAAACACCACTGCTACGTTCTATGGAAGCAATTAATGACCAAGCTGTCAGGGTATTAAAACTGTTTGGCCATGATAATGTAACTAGTGTTAGTTGTACTGTTGGAGCTGAACAGGAATATTTTTTAATAGATAAAAAGAATTATTTAAATAGAGAAGATTTAATGTTTACAGGTCGCACATTGTTTGGTGCAATGCCACCAAAGGGGCAAGAGTTAGATGATCATTATTTTGGACGTTTACGAGAGAGAGTAGCGGCCTTTATGAAAGAGCTTAACGAAGAGTGCTGGAAGATGGGGATATTATCTAAAACTCAACATAACGAAGCAGCTCCAGCTCAGCATGAGATGGCACCTATTTATTCTACAGTAAACATTGCCACTGACCATAACCAACTTACAATGGAGGTTATGAAAAGGGTAGCAAACCACCATGGCCTAGAATGTTTACTTCATGAGAAACCATTCCAAGGTGTAAATGGTTCTGGTAAGCATAATAATTGGTCATTAGTAACTAATACTGGTAAGAACTTATTTGACCCAGGAATAACTCCTCATGAGAATGTTCAATTTTTATTATTATTTTCAGCAGTTCTTAAAGCGGTAGACGAGCATGCAGGTATTTTAAGGCTCTCTGCATCTAACGCTGGGAATGATCATAGGCTTGGAGAAGATGAGGCTCCGCCTGCAATTATATCTATATTTGTTGGTGATCAGTTGGATGATGTCCTATTACAACTAATTGAAACAGGTGAACTTACTAGCAGCAAAGATTCCGGTAATTTTAGTGTAGGAGTACATAGAATTCCTGAATTTAGTAGAGATGCAACAGACAGAAATCGTACTTCACCATTTGCATTTACTAATAATAAATTTGAATTTCGAATGATTGGCTCATCAATGTCAATTGCAGATGCTAATACAGTTATAAATACAATAATTGCAGATGTTTTATGTGATATGGCTAATGTACTTGAAGAAGCTGATGATTTTGACCTGGCAGTTCATGATTTAATAAAGAAAACAGTTACTGATCACTATAGAGTTGTATTTAATGGGAATGGATATTCAAAGGAATGGGAAGAAGAAGCAAAGCGTCGAGGTTTGGCTAACTATAGACATTATGTTGATGCGATACCTTCCCTTGTATCAGAGGAATCAATTGGTTTATTTGAAAAACATCATGTTTTCTCTCAATCAGAGCTTTATTCAAGGGTTGAAGTTGAATATGAAAATTATTCAAAAACAATTAATATTGAAGGAAAAACTATGATCCACATGGCCTCTAGAAAATATTTTCCAGCTATAATTAAGTACACTAAAGAATTAGCTGATACTATTAATTCAATTAAAAATGTTTCTTCTAACATAGATACAAGTGTTCAAGAAGAGTTACTAAGTGAAATTTCAATCTTACTTGTAGAAGCTCAAAAAGGGCTAAATAATTTAAAAGAATGTATTAAAGAAGCAGAAAAGGTTGGTATAGAGACTAAAAAGGCTAGAGAAAAGGCAGAGAAGGAAAGACAAATAGCTGCATTATCAAAAGAAGGATATGATTCAGCCCAAGAATTAAAGGATATGACTCCAAAAGGATATAAGTTATCAAAGTTTTTCAAAGATAAGGTAACCCCTGCCATAGAAGACTTAAGAAGGCCAATAGATGAATTGGAGCTAGTTCTACCAAAGGATATATGGCCAGTTCCTACTTATGGTGATATGCTGTTTGAGGTATAGTTAGGCAGAAAAGATATATATGTAATATTTAAACATCATTTAGGACTTGTCAAGGATATGTTTGTTATAAGATGATAATCATTTAAGAGGCGTGAAATGTTTCTCCAACACCAAGATTGCAAAGACTGATGTTCACCGTGTTTAATGCAAAGGTAGGGGAGAGACATATCACGCCTCTGTTTAATAATTATCTTATATAGCAGATCATATTATTTAATCTTCTTTAACTAATACCTTTTCGATTTCAGCAATATAAAGGGTGTGAAAATCATTGGCCTTATATATATCTTTAATAATTTTCTTGTCTATAAAATCTTGTTCACCTAAATCAGTAGCTAATAATTTTCTGCATATTAGGACTGTGTTTGCTTCTTCAAAAAAAGGTGTATCTTCATCATATGTTAATGTTAAGTTAGACTTTTCTATCTTATCTTCGTCTCGACCTGAAACTCTACCTAGATAGCTTAACTGCTTTTTATAATCTTCATCAAAAAATGTTAAAGAAAAACTATCTGCAAAATCAACGAACTCCTTAGTAAAGCGATGTGGACGAAGTACAATAAAAGCAACCTTTTTGTACCAGATTACACCAACACCACCCCAGTTAGCAGTCATTGTATTAACCTTATCATCTTTCTTAGCAGTTACCAACATCCAGTCATCTTCAATTCTTGTAAATGGATTGTGGGTTAGTTGTTTGGGTAAAATTTCTTTATAATTTTCCATTAAAGGACCTCCTTGTTAAGTTACTTATGTTTATATAGAACTACTACATACTATTTTAACATATTTGTGTGATCATTTAAACCTAGCTTTATAATGATATAAATTAAAAAAATATGATAAAGCCAATAATCTTAAGTTAAAATCACAGGGTAATTTCTCCAAAGAAGTTTGTTTCAAAGATATTCTTTATCTCAAGAAGGTCACTAGTTTGACCAAGAGCCCAAACTAGTTTTGTTACTGCGGCTTCTGAGGTCATATCATAGGCCTGTATTACACCTTTTTCAAGAATCTTTTTACCAGTCTGATATATTGAAAAATCACTAGGTTCGTAAAGACATTGAGAAGAAACTACAACAGGCATATTATGTTCAACTAGTTTTTCTAATTGACTAACCAAATCCCTTTTTATAAAATGAAGACCGCCAATGCCAAAGGCTTCAATCACAATACCTTTATAATTAAGCCCCATTAGGCTATCTAATATGTGGGGATTAAAGCCAGGTGTTAGCTTTATTAAAAAAACGTTATTGCAAAGATTGCTTTTATAAGAATATTCACCAGGCATTTTAGGAATAAGTTTTTTATAAACCTTA
>CAZUDG010000018.1:0-25678 GCA_964618775.1 uncultured Lachnospiraceae bacterium
AACCCTGGGCAGCCTGATTAAGAGTCAGGTGCTCTGCCAACTGAGCTAGAGGCGCTTATTTATTTCTTGTAAACAAGATGTAGTATATTATAAAACAAGATTTTTTGCAAGCCCTAAATACAGTATTTTTATTTATAAAATTCCCACAAGACTAATATTATTATTCAACATGTGTGAGTTAGTAATATGATTAGTTTATCATAAAAATATTTGGCTATTTGCTTCATTTAGACTAAAACAAATAGCCATCTTGATTTAATTATAAACTATTTGATTGCTTCTAGTTTCTCAACAAGTTGTTCTTTCGTAACAACACCAATAAGTTGATCTACTTTTTCTCCATCTTTGAATAATATTAAATTAGGTATTGTCATTACTTTATATTTTGTACTATATTTTTGATTGTCATCAACATTGATTTTACCTATTTTAATTTCTCCATCATAGTCTTTCGCTAATTGCGAAATCAGTGGAGCAATCATCTTACAAGGTCCGCACCAATCTGCATAGAAGTCCACTAGTACTGGCTTGTCTGATTTTAATACCTCTTGTTCAAAAGTATCATCTGTGAATACATATTCCATAATCTTCCTCCTTATATTTATCCTTTTGTATAAAAAGTCTTAATAGTTTCATAATTGTATCTATTAACATCTTTTCTTTTTATTCTTCTTTTTATGCGAATCATTTAATATGGAATTAACTTCATCTAAAGAACGTTTTATACATAATACTTTTTTGTTCAATATACTATTACATCCTATCGTTCTTGCAATCTTTCTTTTTATAGAACCTGCCACATTATCACCTGATTTGCTATTATTACTTGCTTAACTCTATGCTTATAATAACCCTTTATATTATCTATATGCGACTAATCTATAAATGGGTTTACCCATAGATGAAAATTTTTCTTCATATTCTGTCATTACATTATCTTTAACATACTCGCTACTATGCAAGTCATAAGTTATGTTGCGTAGTTTCCAATCTTTTTCTTCAATTTGTTCAAGGGAAAATTCAAACAAATCTTTGTTATCTGTTTTGAATATAATTTCTCCATCTTCTACTAGAATTTGATTATATCTTTCTAAAAATTCTTTTGACGTTAGTCTTCTCTTTGCATGTCTTTCTTTTGGCCAAGGATCTGAAAAGTTTAAGTATATTCTTTCTATTTCCTGGTCTTCAAAAATATCTGTAAGATACTCTGCCTCAAATCTTAATAGAATCAAATTACTTAGTTCGTCTTCTCTTTCATCTAATTTTTCTAGTGCTCGCACTAAAACACTAGAATACTTTTCTATCCCTATATAGTTAATATTAGGATTGTTTATTGCTAAATTAGTTATAAACTGTCCCTTTCCCATACCAATTTCTATATGAATCGGATTATTGTTTGAAAATCTTTCTTGCCATTTACCTTTCAAACTATCTGGCTGGTCAATTATATGCTTACTTGAAGCTATTGTTTGTCTAGCTCCTCTTACATTTCTTAGTCTCATTTATGTTACCTCATAATTATCATACATCTAGTAATTATTAACCAATTAACTAGTAGTAGTATTATAACATATTTAGTCTTGATACATCCACTTAAATAATTTATAATATTATTATGTTTTCATAGCATACTACAATTATTAAAGATGTTTTAATACATTTACATAGATGCATCTTTATTATTTATATACACAATTCGTGTGAATATATAATTTTCACACGCATATTTTTGTATAAATCAAAAATTTAGGCAAAAAGGAAAGGCTTGAATAATATTATGAGAAGAATCATCACCTTTATTATAATGTTTACCCTATTTATAGGTAATTTTAATACAGTATATGCACAAGCTATTAACGAAATAGAAGAAACTGCTACTGGATCTAATGAGGAAATCACTACCCCTCCATCTTATTCTTCTGTTTGGTCTGAGAACTTTCCTGATATAAACTCCAGTTCAGGAATAATTATGGATGTTGAAACAGGCTCTGTATTATATGGGAAAAATGTAGATAATATATATTACCCTGCAAGTATAACAAAGGTACTTACAGCTTTACTTGCTTTAGAACATTCATCAATGAATGAGATTGTAACCTTTTCTCATGATGCAATTTTTAATGTGGAACTTAATAGTAGTAGGATCGGAATTGATGTTGGCGAACAGTTGACCATGGAAGAATGTCTTTATGCAATTATGTTAGCTTCTGCTAATGAAGTATCCTATGCTGTTGCAGAACATATTGCAGGTGACATCCCTTCTTTTTCTAGAATGATGAATGAAAAGGCCAAAGAACTAGGTGCTAAAAACACTAATTTTGTTAATCCACACGGCTTACCCGATCCAGATCACTATACAACGGCTTATGATATGGCAGTTATATCAAAAGCAGCAATGGAAAACAAAGATTTTCGCGAGATAACTCAAACTAGGGTTTATATTATACCACCTACTAATATACAAGAAGAAACTAGATACCTAGCTAATCATCATAAGTTTATTAAGCAAGATATAAATTTTGAGGGTGCAATAGGTGGAAAAACTGGATGGACAACATTGTCCCAATATACCTTAGTAACATTTGCAGAGCGTAATGGAATGACTTTAGTTTCAGTAATTATGAATTGTCCTTCTATTCAAGATGAATATGGAGATACAGCTAAGTTACTAGACCACGCTTTTAATAATTTTAGTTTGTATAATATTAATGATATGGCTACTAATCTAGGTGAAGATGTTGAATTTTTCACAAAATATCAATCCTTTTTTAATAAGTCCAATACACCATTGAATGTTAACGAAAACGGTAAGCTAATTCTGCCAAGTAATTTAGATATTAGTGATGCTGAAAGGCTAGTTATGTTTGAACCCCTTGAAAGATTAGAGGAAGGCGAAAACACTATTGGCTCTGTAGTATACTCCTATAGTGGTAACAGTTTAGGTAAGACAGATATTATCTACAATAACTCTAAGTCTGATTCATTATTAAGTGACTTATACCTTAATCCAGCAGATATAATAACAGAAGACTTAAGTAATACTGCTAATAGTGATGCCATTGAAGAAGTGAATAACTCACATATGCCACTAATTATAGGTGTTGTAGTAGGAATAATAGTTTTAGGGGTGGGTTTACTAATTGTTTATAATTTGAATGTTAAAAGAAAGATCAGAAGAAAAATTTTTAGAAACAGATTTAAAGGATATTAGTATTAATTATATAAATAATATTAAAAGCCTGAAAGACATTAGTCTTTCAGGCTTTTAATATAGCGTCCCTGAGAGGATTTGAACCTCCGGCCTTCACCTTAGGAGGGTGCTGCTCTATCCAGCTGAGCTACAGAGACATTTACTAAACCACTTGGTGTTTATTGATAAAACTTGGAACAATTAGAACTAATTGTTCCAAGCAAAATCTACTGATCCTTGAGTCCAGATTGTACCTTTAAAACGTCTTCCTATTGCAGGTTCCCCGTAAAGGTCCTTTTTGTTAAGAACTACTGGTATTATAACATCGTTACAGTTGACCACTAGCATATATACTTCTTCATTTGTATATTCATTTACCTCTTTTTCCATATCTATTATTGTTCCTAATATTGAATAGTTATCTGATTCAGAACCATATGGGGTAAATGTGGTCTCAACAATACTATATATATCTTCATTTTTTGATCTGCGAGAAATCATTGCATATATATCTATATCATCTATCGTTAAGTTGTCAATAGCATCTTGATTCCCTTTTTTTGCTTCAGAAATTAAATGTCTTCTATACTGAACTTCAGCATTATTAGACTTCTTTAACTTTTCATCATGATATATTGGAAGTAAAATCTTCCCCCTAGTTGAAAGTGCTGACAAATTGATTGGAAATACCCTGTTTTTAAGATTTTCTTTTTGTTTAGATAAAAAATCAATTACATTTTGTAAATAAAATATAAGAGATACTCCAAATCTTACATCTTCACACATTACGGTATAAGCATCATTATCGACTTTTTTTATTATTGATATTTCTTCTTTGCTACTTATATATTGACTTTTAACAAATGGGAAATAATGTCCTAGATGAAAAGTACCATTATCATCATATTCACCTCGAATAGTTATACCCATATGTTTAGAAAAATTTCTAGAAATTTCAGTAATAGTTCTTTGGTCATGTACTTCATATGTTGTCTTGTCAGTAGGTTCATCTATGATCATGCTTAATAACTTCTCTAATTCTTTTCTGTCTTTAATTTTACTAAATCCAATTGCTCTTAAATAACTATGCATAATCATCACACCACCTATCCTATAATATTTTATAATTTTCTTAATTAACGATATACATGATTTCTACACTAAACATTTATATCACATATATATATTGTTGGCAAGGAGTTTTTATAAATTACAATATATAATATGATATATCAAATATATATGTATAAAAAATAGTTCCAATGATTGATTAATTATATTATCCTAATTAAATCTATCTTGGAACTATTTTAAGATAAATCTTTAGTTAATAATTTCGATCCCATTCATATAAGGTCTTAAAACTTCCGGTATTACAACACTTCCGTCTTCTTGTTGGAAGTTTTCAAGTATTGCTGCTGTTGTGCGACCAACTGCAACCCCACTTCCGTTTAAAGTATGAATATGTTGAGCTTGGTCTTTGATCTCATTTTTATATTTTATATTGGCTCTTCTAGCCTGGAATGCCTCAAAATTACTGCAACTAGATATTTCTACATATCTATTATAGCTTGGCATCCATACTTCTATATCATACTTCATTGCTGCAGCGAAACCTAAGTCTCCTAAGCATATTTTAACTACTCTATATGGAAGACCTAAAAGTTGTAAAACTTCCTCTGCATCCTTTGTTAAGGCTTCTAATTCCTGGTATGAATCTTCTGGTTTTGTGAACTTTACTAATTCTACTTTATTAAACTGATGCTGTCTTATTAGGCCCCTAGTATCTCTTCCTGCAGAGCCCGCTTCAGCACGAAAACACGCTGAGTATGCTACATGTCTAATTGGCAGTTTAGAACCCTCTAAAATCTGATCTCTGTACATATTAGTTACTGGAACTTCAGCTGTAGGAACTAAGAAATATTCTTTGCCATCTCCTGAAACCTTATATGCATCTTCTTCAAACTTAGGAAGCTGGCCTGTTCCTGTCATACTTTCTCTACTTACCATAAATGGTGGGAATACTTCTTCATAGTCATGTTTATCTGTATGAATATCTAAGAAGAAATTAGTTATTGCCCTTTCAAGTTTAGCTCCCAATTTCTTGTAGAAGGTGAATCGTGCACCTGTTGTCTTGGCTGCAGTCTCTGGATCTAAAATTCCCAAATCACTACCTATATCCCAGTGTGCTTTTGGCTCAAAAGTAAATGTTGTAGGATCTAAATGCTTTCTTATTTCTACATTATCTTCGTCACTACTACCTTCAGGCACACTCTCATTAGGAATATTAGGAATTGTAAGCATCCACACATCTAATTCCTCTTCTACCTGTCTTACCTTTGTATCTAGCTTCTTTATTTCATTAGAAAGTTCTTTCATATCTTCTAAGATTGGGGCAACATCTTTTCCTTCTTTTTTCATGATTGGTATTTGTTTAGATACTTTATTTTGATCACTTTTTAATGTTTCAACTTCCTTAAGTAGATTTCTTCTTTTTTCATCTAAGTCTTTAAACTTATATAAGTCAAAATCTTCATTTCTCCGTGATAAAGCTTTTTCTACTTCCTCAAAATTGTTTCTTAATAGCTTAATGTCTAACATCTTGACCTCCAAATATATTTTGTATTTTGTAAATTGTTGTGCTTTCAGATATAAATGTAAAACCTAATGTTTTTTTACATTTATTGTAAGTGGTATGTTTTTCTATTTATTGTTCTTTGTTTTTTTTGTTTTTCTGTTTATTTTTCTCTTTATATGTCGTAATTCTCACATTATATATTATAACTTAACATGTTCGCCTTCAATAGCAGATTTTAAAGCCAGTTTTTCCTCTTCTGTTAAAACTTTATAGGATTCCCCATTAATTATTTCTTTAGAATATAGGTAGCATCCTCCTCTTACCGAATATACTGAATTTAATACCACTCCATCATTTCCATCATTCAATAATGCTATTATAAAACTAAGCTTACCTGTAGTATCATCAAAGGCATCGTATTGCACGATTCCCATTTTTGAATAAGATAGCTTTTGTGATTCACTTAGTTTCTTTAATGCCATTTTTATTACTTTGTTTTCTTCCATAATGCCATCTATGTTTTTAAAGTCCTCAATGAACTTGTTTTCTAGAGATTCTGCATTAGATCCTTGCATAAACTGTTTATATTTTTTCTTTAACCTACTTAATGATATAAAAAGTATTATAATTAAAATTAAAAATAGTAACGCTATTCCAGATAGTATAATTACTATGTAGTCTATATCAAATCCATAATTTGCCAGCATAGGCTTCTCCTTTAATATTATTTATAAATATTTCATTATTATTCTCTTGTGTGTGTTTCAATTACCTTATATATATTTTAATTGCTTTATATATGTTTCAATTATCTTATATATCTTTCATTTATCTTAAGTTACTGTTTTAAAAATCTTTATTCTTGGTTTATTAGTCTAAATAAGTCAATTAATCTTTCTAAATCATCTATAGAATAATATTCAATTTCAATTTTTCCCTTATTATTAGCCTTTTTCTTGATTCTTACCTTGCTACCAACTATACTCTCTATTTTGTCTTCTATTTCAGAGTATATGAAGGAATCATCTTTTTTTGTATCTCTTTTTTCTCTTTCTTTATTTTTTTCTTCCTTGTTCTTTAGTTCTTTGACTAAACTCTCTACTTCTCTAACACTCAGCTGTTTTTCATATATTTTTTCAGCTATTTTATGTTGAATTTCATTATCTTCAATTGATATAAGAGTTCTAGCATGTCCATTAGATATTTTACCATCTATTAATAATTGTTGTACTCTTTTATCTAATTTTAATAACCTTAATGAATTTGTTATGCTTGTTCTACTTTTTGAAACTTTAAGGGCTAACTCATCTTGAGTAAGATTATGCTCATTAATTAAGTTTTTAAATGCCATAGCCTCTTCAATAGCATTTAAATTCTCCCTTTGAATGTTCTCTATTAATGCTATTGCCAAGATCTCTTCTTCAGAATATTCTTTAATAACCACAGGTACTTCTTTTAGTCCAGCAAGTTTAGCCGCTCTCCATCTTCTTTCCCCTGCAATTATATTATACACTTGGTCTTTCTTCTGTACTATTAAAGGCTGAATTATTCCATATTGTTTAATTGACTCTGATAATTCTTTGATAGACTCTTCCTTAAACTGCTCTCTTGGTTGTTCTTTATTAGGTTCTATACTGTCTATATCTATAAATGTTTCACGTGAAACATTTTCATTGTTCTCATCTTGTAATTCTGAATTAGTGGGTATAATCGAGTTTAATCCACCGCCAAGCTCCCGAAGGCCTTTTCCTAATCCCTTATTGCTTTTTGCCATATCAACACCTTCTTCTTAAATTACCTATACCATAGGGTCTCTAATATAAAATAAAAAGTTTCTTCTTTATTAAAAATCATTCTCAATATTAATTACCTCGTCAGCTAAATTTCTATATGCCTCTGCCCCTGCAGATTTACTATCATACAAATTAATCGGGAGTCCATGAGATGGAGCTTCAGCTAAACGTACATTTCTAGGAATGATCGTTTTATAAATGTTTTGATTTAAGTAATCTTTTACATTCTCAACCACTTGTAATGATAAATTAGTTCTTGCATCAAACATAGTAAAAACAACGCCTTCTATTTTTAAACTAGGGTTTAGTCTTTCTTGTACCAATGAAATAGTATGTATTAACTGAGATAGTCCTTCTAATGCATAGTACTCACACTGTATTGGAACTAAGACTGTATCTGCTGTAGTCATTGAGTTTACCGTTAAAACATTAAGAGAAGGAGGACAATCGATTATTATATATTCGTATTCATCTCTTACTTTGTCAATTTCACTTTTCAATAAATATTCTTTCTTATCAATTCCTATTAATTCTATTTCTGCACCTGACAAGTTAATATTAGATGGGATTAGAGATAAGTTTTCAACAACATCTCTGATTATTGCATCATCTAATGTACACTGGCCAATTATTAATTGATATATAGTGTTTTCAAGACTATTCTTATCAATTCCAAAACCAGAAGTAGTATTTCCCTGAGGATCTGCGTCTACAAGTAGTACTTTTTTGCCTTTTTCAGCCAGACAAGCTGACAAATTTATTGCAGTGGTTGTCTTACCTACACCACCTTTTTGATTAGCAATAGCTATAATACGACCCAAAACATATCCTCCTTTGTAATTCTTGTATTTAGAGTATAATTATATTTCTTTAACATTATAAATTACATCACGATTTTACAGACTAGAAATTCGATAGCTAACGCTATCTCACCTTGCACTTATCCAAAAAAACCATGACATTTATTCAAGCAAGCTTGATAAATGTCCCGAATTTCTTGGACTAATCTGTATATTCGTGGATATTATATCATGTATTAATATTTATATCTATAATTAGACATGAAATTATAAAACAATTATATATAAATAATCCGGAATGTTTCACGTGAAACATTCCGGATCAATATTTTTTTGGATATACTATTTTATTGGCTGTCTTTTAGGTGTACCAGCAGTTCTTGGGTATTTTCTAGGACTATTAATAGTTTTATTGATTTTTACTAAAGTTCTATCAATATCTGTATCGGGTAACTTAAAAGAATCTATCTTTTGAATTTTTCCTCCTAATATTCCAATTGCTTTCTTAGAATCTTCTATCTCTTCATTTATGTCTCCTGCTTTATAAGATATAAATGACCCTCCAATTTTTACATAAGGTAGGCAATATTCGGATAAAGTAGACAAGCTAGCAACTGCCCTTGATACACATAAATCAAATGTTTCCCTATATTCCTTCAATTGAGCAAAATCTTCTGCCCTACCATGTATTGTTCTTATGGATCCTCTTGGACTTTGCCCTTCTTTACCTATATTATTAGTATTATTAAGATTCAACTCATCTATGACATCATTTAAAAATATCAATCTTTTATTTAATGAATCCAGTAACACAATATCTAAATGTGGAAATGCAATTTTTAGGGGAATTCCAGGAAAACCTGCACCTGTGCCAATATCAATAATTTTTAATTCCTTATTAAGGTCCACTTGGCGCACTATTGACATACTATCAATAAAATGTTTTATAACAACTTCATTATAATCAGTGATAGCAGTTAAATTCATAACCTTGTTTCTTTCAATAAGCATCTCATAGTAGATTTTAAACTGGTCAATCTGCTTATTAGATAGGGTAAGATTTATTATTTTTAACATTTCTTCAAAAAAACTGTTCTTTTCCATTCTTTATCCTTTTTAATTGTAGTAAACAACCGTATTACTTGCCAATTTGCTTCAAATATACTAATAGTACAGATATATCAGCAGGGGAAACCCCTGATATTCTAGATGCTTGTCCTACAGATCTTGGCTTAACACTTGTTAGCTTTTGTATTGCTTCATTTCTTAAGCTTGATATTGATGAATATTCAATATCTTTAGGAATAAGCTTTCCTTCTAATTTCTTAAACTGATTAACTTGTTGTAACTGCCTATTAATATAACCTTCATACTTTATATTAATATTCACTTGATCTACAACCGCTTCTGGTAATTCCTGTCTATCTGTATCAATCTCTCCTACTAGCTCATAAGATAGTTCAGGTCTTTTTATCAAATCTGCTAGGGTAGATGCCGTCTTAAGTGTAGCACTTTTATTATTCTCTAAAAATGATTGAACTTCTGAATTAGCTCCAATAACTGTATCTTTAAGCCTCTTTATCTCTAATTCAATTTGACCTTCCCTAACAAGTAAATTATTATATCTTTCTTGGTCTATTAAACCAACTTGGTGTCCAATCTTAGTTAATCTCAAATCCGCATTATCTTGACGAAGTAACAAACGATATTCCGCTCTTGAAGTCATCATCCTATATGGTTCTATTGTTTCTTTAGTAACTAAATCATCAATTAAGACTCCAATATAGGCTTGTGAACGGTCTAATACGATTTGTTCTTTACCTAGAAGTTTCATGGAAGCATTGATTCCTGCAATAAGACCTTGTGCCGCAGCTTCTTCATATCCTGAGCTTCCATTAAGTTGGCCCGCACTATACAATCCTTCAATATCTTTTAACTCTAATGTTGCTTTTAACTGATTTGGATTGATTAAATCATACTCAATGGCATATCCATTTCGTACAATATGTGCATTTTCTAGTCCTTCTACACTTTGATACATCTTAATCTGAGTATCTTCTGGCAAACTAGTGGATAAACCAGAAATGTACATTTCATTTGTATAATTTCCTTCAGGCTCAATAAACACTTGATGTCTTTCTCTTTCCGGAAATCTATATATCTTATCCTCAATGGAAGGGCAATATCTTGTTCCTGTACCCTTTATTTCTCCTGAAAACATAGGTGAGCGGTGAAGATCTTTATTAATTATTTCATGAGTTTTTTCATTAGTATATGTTAACCAACATGAAACTTGGTCTTTGTAAATGCCTTCAGGGGTGTTTGTAAATGAAAAAGGTACAATTTTATCATCACCCTTTTGTTCTTGCATTTTACTAAAATCAATAGTTCTTTTATCAATTCTAGCAGGGGTTCCAGTTTTAAATCTTAACATGTCAATACCAAGGGATTCAAGAGACTTGGTTAAATAAGTTGCTGCTTGAAGACCATTAGGTCCAGTATAATTACTTATATCCCCATATATACATCTTGCATTTAAGTATGTACCTGTACACATGATTACAGCTTTAGATGGGAAAATTCCACCAGAACTTGTTTTTATCCCCATAACTTCATTGTCTTGAACTAATACCTCAGTCACTTCTGCTTGCTTTATATATAAATTAGGGGTATTTTCTAATATTTTTCTCATTGACTCAGAATAATCATTCTTATCTGCTTGGGCTCTAAGTGAATGAACCGCTGGACCCTTAGATTTATTCAACATCTTAGATTGAATATAAGTTTTATCTATATTTTTACCCATTTCCCCACCAAGAGCATCAATTTCCCTTACCAAATGTCCTTTAGATGTTCCACCTATATTGGGGTTACATGGCATTAAAGCAATGCTTTCTATACTAATTGTTACTAATAGTGTTTTAAAGGAAAGTCTGGCGGTTGCTAAAGCAGCTTCACAACCAGCATGGCCAGCTCCCACTACAATTACATCATATGATTCATTCATATATGACATAGAAATCCTCTTTTCTAATTAATCTAAATATTATCTACTTACCCATACAAAAATCACTAAATATAGTATCCACTAAATCTTCATTCACAGTCTCACCAATTATTTCACCAAGTAACTCATATCCATTCATTAAATCAATTGAATAGAAATCTTCTGGCATATCATTTTGTATACTTAATAACACATTGTTTAAACTATCAATGGTTTGGCTAATTGAATTCTTTTGTCTTATATTGGTGATATATATATCATTATCAAATTCAAGATTCCCTTGGAAGAAATTGTCAATTATCCATTCTTCTAGTTCATCTATTCCTTTGTTCTCTTTTGCTGAAATTTGTATTATGTTTTTATTAGTTATTGCACCTATTTGTTCAGGTTCAACAATAACTTTAAGATCTGTTTTGTTTAAGAGTATAACGGTTCTTTTATCTTTAATAATATCAATAATCATATCATCATTAACATCAAGTGGTATAGATGCATCAATTACATATATAATCAAATCAGCTTTATCGGCTGCATTTCTAGCCTTTTCAACTCCAATTTTTTCTACTAGATCTTCTGTATCTCTAATACCTGCTGTATCAACTATATTAAGACTAATACCACCTATATTAATCGATTCTTCTAATGTATCACGGGTAGTACCTGCTATATCTGTGACAATCGCTCGATCAGAACCAACTAAAATATTAAGTAAGGATGATTTACCTACATTTGGTTTTCCTAAAATAACTGTATCTATACCTTCTTTTATTAATCTTCCATTTTCAGAAGATTTAAGAAGTTTATTTAACTCATTAATAGTATTATTAATGTTATTTTCTAATTCATCATTAAAACCTTCTAAACTTATATGTTCAGGATCATCTAAAGCCGCTTCAATAAAAGCTAAGTCATGCATAAGATCTTTTCTTATATCCTTAATTTTATCTAAAACATTACCCTTTAGCTGATTTAAGGAGTTTTTTAAAGATAATTCATTTTTTGAATTTATTATATCCATTACTGCTTCAGCTTGTGATAAATCTATCCTTCCATTTAGAAAGGCTCTTTTTGTAAATTCTCCTGGTTCAGCAATTCTTGCCCCATGTTTTATTATGGTTTCTAATATTTTTTTTGTAACTACTATCCCACCGTGGCAATCTATCTCCACAACATCTTCTTTTGTATAACTTTTTGGCCCCTTCATAACTAATACCATTACTTCATCTATTAGTTCTTCCCCATCATAGATAAACCCATAATTAATAGTATGAGAATTCACTTCTGATATTTTCTTTTCTTTATTTTTTGATTTGTAAATTCTATCAACAATCTTAAGGGCATCAATACCACTAATTCTTATAATACTAAGTCCTGAAGTACTTAGTGATGTGGCAATTGCTGCTATTGTATCATTTATCATTAAATATCATACCTTTCAAAAAGAGTGTATCAAAGATACTAAGTCTTCAATACACTCAAAAACAAACAAATATAAAAAACACATATATTTTTATATATACTGCTTATATATTTAATTGTTGTTATTTATTATCTCTTTTTTTAGAATATTTATTGTTATTATATTTGTAATCCCTATTATTCCCGTTCTTCTTTGGTGTTACAACAAGTCTTCTATTGGGTTCTTCCCCTTCACTATGAGTATCTACAAATTTATCATTTTGTAAAACTGAATGAATAATTCTTCTTTCATAGGGGTTCATTGGCTCGAGTTTTACAGGCTTTCTAGTCTTTTTTACTTTATGGGCGATATTTCTTCCAAGGTTTTCTAAGGTTACTTTTCTCTTTTTCCTGTAGTTTTCTGTGTCCAATTTTACTCTAATATACTTGTCGCTATTCTTATTAACAACATTACTTAACAAAATCTGTAATGAGTCTAGAGTTTGACCTCTTTTTCCAATTAAGATTCCCATATTTTCTCCAACCATGTCAACATTAATTACGGAATCTTCTTCATTATAATCGATTTCTACCTCAACATTTAATTCCATTGCAGTAAATACTTTATATAAGAAATCTGCTGCTATGTCTATAATGTTTTGTTTCTTTCTAACTTTAATAATTGCAGGTTGTTTATTAAATATTCCTAAAAATCCACTACTTTCTTCCTGTAATACTTCAAATTCAATATTATCACTAGTAGTTTCCAAATCTAACAAAGCTTTTGTTATTGCTTCATCTTCGGTCTTAGCAGAGTACTCTACCCATTCCATTATTTATCCCCCTTATTCTTATTCCTATTCTTCATAATGTTTGCATAATCACTTATACTACCTGCACTAGCTGAAGTGTTATTATTATTCTTGTTTGTATTATCCGAGGAATCATTATATTGTGAATTACTATTATCTGCATTAATTGATTTAGTTGAAGATTTTGCTATATCTGCAAAGGATGAGCCTTTATTTATCCCTATTTTTTCTTCTTTTTTCTTTACTTTTTCTTTATTCTTTTCAACCATTGCATCGATGTCTGCAGTATTCATATATCTATTAATAAAAAATTGTTGAATTATTGTAAAGAAACTATTGGCAATCCAGTATAAGCCAACACCAGTTGGTAACATAATACAAAATACACCTGACATTAGAGGCATTATCTTGGTCATTGAATTCATTGAAGCCATAGCAGGATTATCTGATCCTGAATTAGCATTACTTGGTGGTGCTATCTGCCTAGTTTGAATAACTTGTAACAATGTAGCTAATATAGGAATTAATATACCAGGAAACATAAATCCTGGGTTTTCTAACAAATTAATACCACCAGGTATAGTATTAACTCTAATAATATCGCTAGCATTTGAACTAATTAGTGCCTCAATGGCAGGAAAATCAGTAGCAAGACTAGTCCAAGTTTCTGCTTTAAACTTTGATAATATATCAATTGTGTGAGGCAATGTTAAAATACCTTCTGATGCGTATTCAGTAAAGTCAGAAATTTTAACAGTAAGTTCTTCTCCATAAGCAACCAATGTTGCCGCCGAACCTTCAATTCCTTTTAGGCCCGTTGCTATGTTAGTATATAATTCCTTAATAGGTTCAATATAAGCAGGAATTTTATATATTACTCTATACAATCCCATCATAATAGGTAACGTAACTAATAATGGTAAACATCCCGATGAAGGATTAGAGCCATATTTATCATATACCTCTTGTAATTCTCTTTGTTGCCTCTGCATAGATACTTCGTCTTTTTTACCTTTGTATCTACTTTGCACTTCCATTATTTCTGGATTCATTGCACTTGATAACTTTTGAAATTTTTGTTGTCTAATAGTAAGTGGCAACATTAATGTTTTTACAATCATAGTAAAAAATATAATTGATAAAGCAACACTTTCTATTCCAAAATTACTTAATAATTCATATATTAAGTTAAGTATCCAGCCTAACGGCCTTTCGAATATTCCTAATAAACCGCCACCCTGTGTTAAAAATAAATTGAACAATTTATTTTCCTCCTTAGAAAATTATAATTTTTTCTTTTTATGGTACTGGGTCAAATCCACCATGAGCAAAAGGATTACATCTTAAAATTCTTTTGATAGATAAAAATGATCCTTTCAATGGGCCAAATTTTTCTATGGCCTGTAGAGCATATGAAGAGCAGGTAGGATAATACTTACAAGATGACCCACCCTTTAGAGGAGAAATAAATTTCCTATATAATTTTACCAATAAAATTAAGAATTTTTTTACCATAATTAACAACCATCAATTCCATTCTCCAATATATGATGTAGTTTTCCTAGATGTAATACGGCACTATTTACTTCTTCAAAACTTTTACCTCTTACACTTACTCTTGCAACAATTATAATATCAATACCTTTTTTAAACAAATACTCGTTTAATCTGTAACTTTCACGAATTAATCTAGTTACTCGATGTCTCACTACACTATTTCCGACCTTTTTACTAACTGATATTCCAATTCTATTTTTGCTTGTACCACTTTCTAAAATATACATAACTAAATATGAATTTGCATAAGATTTACCATTCTTATATATTTCTCTGAAATGAGAATTCTTCTTTAATGATTCTGAAAATTTCAATATTTACTTCCTAGTCTCATAAGTTTTTATATAATAAGAGAAGAAAAGGCCACTATAAGCGACCTATGCTGATAATTTATGTCTTCCCTTAACTCTTCTTCTAGCTAAAACTTTTCTTCCATTAGAAGTTCTCATTCTTTTTCTAAATCCATGTTCTCTTTTTCTAGCCCTCTTTTTTGGCTGGTATGTCATCTTCATAATATATGCACCTCCCTACAAAATATTACTAACTATAATGGTAAGCATATTAATTCTATTTTATATTTGAAATATCCTTATCATTATATTAGGAAAGTCTTGTAACGTCAAGTCTTTATTTATTACATTTTATTAGTAATATTGATAAAATTTTCAAATTAATTAGTAAACAAACAATAAACATTAAACTTATCCACATTTTGTTGATAAGCTGTGGATAAGTTTTGGATTTTATGTTAAACTTATTTTCACAGCTTATTAAACCGCCTTTATTCTCAAATTTATGGGATTGTTACTATTCTTGATAACTTATTAACAAGGCTGTTAATTTTAATTATAAAATAGTGGATAAGTTCTTTTTATTTGTTTTTTTTAATTGAATAATCCACTATTATGTTATATCATATATTATATGAATTTTATATTAGGGAGATTGTATAATGAATTTAATTGAAGAAAAATGGGACGAAATACTTGAACATTTAAAAATTGAACATAATGTGACCGATGTTTCTTATAGAACATGGATTTTACCTCTAAAGGTTTATTCAGTAAAGGATAATTTTATTACTATTTCCATTGATGATAAAATGATCGGCCCTGATAGTAAAAATTTCATAAATAGAAAGTATGGAATACCCCTTAAGGTATCAATTGCAGAAGTAATGAACAATACTTATGACATCGAGTTTGTATTAGAAAGCGATATTAAAAAGAAGGATATTTTTAATTTTAATACTAACAATAACAATAATAGGAATAATCAAGGTCTACCCACAAACTTAAATCCTAGATATACATTTGATACATTTGTTGTAGGTGCTAATAATAATTTAGCACACGCTGCTTCTTTAGCTGTTGCTGAATCTCCAGCAGATATATATAATCCTCTTTTTATATATGGGGGAGTTGGTCTAGGTAAAACTCACTTAATGCATTCTATAGCTCACTATATTTTAGAATATAATCCAGGATTGAAAGTTATGTATGTAACTAGTGAGAAGTTTACTAATGAATTAATAGAATCAATTCGTAACGTTAATTCAACACCTACTGAATTCAGAGAAAAATATCGAAACATAGATGTCCTACTAATTGATGATATTCAGTTTATTATAGGTAAGGAAAGTACTCAAGAAGAATTTTTCCATACTTTTAATACACTTCATGAAAGCAAAAAACAAATTATAATTTCTAGTGATAAGCCACCTAAAGATATCTTAACTCTAGAAGAAAGACTTAGATCAAGGTTTGAATGGGGACTTACAGTAGATATACAGCCTCCTGACTATGAAACAAGAATGGCTATACTAAAGAAAAAAGAAGAGATGGACGGGCTTCATATTGATAATGAAGTTATGAAATACATAGCCACCAATATAAAATCAAATATTAGGGAGCTTGAGGGAGCACTTACTAAAATAGTTGCTTTATCAAGACTTAAGAAATTAGAAGTAGATGTAACCTTAGCTGAGGAAGCTTTAAAGGACCTAATTTCTCCAGATAATACAAAACAAGTAACACCAGGTCTCATTATAGATATTGTTAGTGAACATTATAATATTGAACCTCAAGATATCATATCTCCTAATAAAAGTAGAAATATTGCTTACCCAAGACAAATATGTATGTATATTTGCCGTAAGTTAACAGATCTTTCATTAGCTGATATAGGTAAAACCATGGGTAATAGAGATCATACTACTATATTACATGGAATTGATAAAATCGAAACTAACATAAAAGAAGACCCGAGTATTAAGAGTACTGTAGATTTGTTGATTAAAAAAATAAATCCTTAAAAAAATAAAAACTTATCCACAAATAAACAACTTTTATGTTTATAACTTCTTGTTTTTTTGTTTAATCTAATGGGATAAGTCAAATTTTGTGTTTATAAGTGCTTTTTAACCTCTTAATAGATTTCAATTTCATTAACATAGTTATCATTTTATCAAACCACTGATGTCTAAGGGTTTAAGTCTATTATAAACATATTCACACTGACTACTACTACTACTATTAATTATAATTATATATATATTTATTTAGCCTGAAAGGGGATAAGTCTCTCTATGAAAATAATATGTGAACAACATAAGTTGATAAATAGTATAAATATTGCCTTAAAAGCTATATCAAGTAAAACAACCTTGCCAATACTAGAATGTTTGATAATTAGAGCTGAATCTGATATTATTAAGGTTATTGCTAATGATTTAGAAATAGGTATCGAAACAATATTAGATGGTAATATTATTGAAACTGGTACAATAGCTTTAAATGCAAAAATCTTTTCTGATATAATACGTAAACTACCAGATAATGAAATTACTATTGAAACTGATGAGAATTATAAAACAACAATATTAAGTGAAAAATCAGAATTTACAATATATGGTGAAAGTGCGGAAGAGTTCCCATATTTGCCTAATATAGATAAGAATGATCCTGTAACTTTATCTCAATTTTCCTTAAAAGAAATAATAAGACAAACAGTATTTTCTATTTCTGATAGTTCTAAAGTTATGTCAGGTGAATTATTTGAAATCAATGAGAATAATTTTAAAGTAGTTTCTCTGGATGGACATAGAATTTCTGTAAGGAATTTAGAGTTAAAGGATAATTATAATAACATTAAAGTAATAGTACCTGGGAAAACATTAATAGAAGTAAGCAAAATATTATCAGGAGAAGTTGCTGATCAAGTTAATTTATATTTTACAGATAAACATATATTATTTGAATTCAATCAGACTATTGTATTGTCTAGATTAATTGAAGGAGAATATTTTAATATAGACCAGATGTTTTCTGGAGATTATGAAACAAAAGTAACATTAAACAAGAGTGAAATGTTAAATACCATAGATAGATCAACACTTTTGGTCAAAGAGACTGATAAGAAACCGATTATATTTAATATTACAGATGATAAGATTGAATTCAAAATGGATACATCTATAGGATCGATGAGTGATGAAATGAATATCAATAAATCAGGAAAAGATATGCTTATAGGTTTCAACCCAAAGTTTTTACTTGATGCTCTTAGGGTTATTGATGATGAGACTATAGATATATATTTAATTAATCCAAAAGCACCATGTTTTATAAAAGATGAAGATGAATCATACATGTACCTAATATTACCAGTTAATATTAATGCTGATGTATATTAAAAATTGAGTTAGTATGCTTAAGGATGGACAATATAATTATTAACTAATAAGCAACAACTATAAGTTATGTATAATTATAAGCTGTGTATAATTATTAGTTATATTTATGTAATTGTGCTTATAACCCCTATCTTTTAAAGAATCTAATTTATATTAATATATATAGGTAGTGAATAGAGGTGATGCAAGGCATTACTTCTATTATTTGTGTATAGGGCTATATAATTGTAAAATATAGCTTTTAGGAAAGGTGAAATTATAATATTATGGAGATTATTAGATTAAGAGAAGATTATATAAAACTTGGTCAAGCATTAAAGGCTGCAGGATTAGTGGAATCAGGTGTTGAAGCTAAAGCGGTTATTTTGGAAGGATTAGTCAAGGTTAATGGAGAGACAGAAGTTAGAAGAGGTAAGAAACTTTATGAAAATGATATAGTGGAATTAGCTAATGAAACCATAAAAATAGAAAAGTAATAGAATGTTGGTGCATCCATGTACGTAAAAAATCTTAAATTGAACAATTTCCGTAATTATGATAATTTATCTATTGATTTTGATAAAGGGATAAATATCTTATATGGAGATAATGGACAAGGAAAAACTAATATTTTAGAAGCAATTTATGTTTGTGGCACTACAAAATCTCATAAAGGTAGTAAAGAAAAAGATATTATTAAAATAGATAAAGAAGAATCTCATATAAAATTATTATTAGATCGCAGGAATATTGAACACACCATAGATATGCATTTGAAAAGAAATAAAACAAAAGGTGTTGCAATTAATAAAATACCTATAAAAAGGACTAGTGAGTTATTTGGTATAATAAATATTATATTTTTTTCTCCAGAAGATTTAAATCTTATAAAAAATGGACCAGCAGAACGTAGGAAATTTATTGACTTTGAACTTAGCCAATTAGATAAAGTATATTTACATGACCTAACTAATTATAATAAAATTGTAACCCAAAGAAATAACCTACTAAAACAAATAAGTTTCAATTGTAAGTTATTGGATACACTTAGCATATGGGACAATCAATTAGTAAAGTATGGAACATCAATTATAAGAAGAAGAGAAAACTTCATTAATCAATTAAATGAAATAGTATATGACATACATAATAAATTATCTGGTGGAAGAGAAGAATTAATTATTAAATACGAACCGAATGTTGAAATAGATATTTTTGAATCTCAATTAAAGAACGTTAGAGAAAGGGAACTAAAATATCAAAGGACAATTGTAGGTCCTCATAGAGATGATATGCTTTTCTTAAATGGAGATATAGATCTTAGGAAGTTTGGTTCTCAGGGTCAGCAAAGAACATGTGCTTTATCAGTAAAATTAGCAGAGATAGAGTTAGTTAAAAAGATTATTAATGATAAACCAGTTTTGTTGTTAGATGATGTTCTTTCTGAATTAGATAATAAAAGAAAAAATCATTTATTAGATAGTATTGAAGGAATACAAACCATAATTACCTGTACTGGGCTAGATGAATTTGTAAATAGCAAAATAAAATTTGATAAAATATATAAAGTTTTTAATGGTCAAGTTGTATTAGACTAGATAAAAGGATAGATTTATTATTTATTAATGAATAAGAAAATTATATAAACGTTATTTTATTAATTCGATAAATATATATAAATTATAGTTTATTAGTAATTAAGAACCTTAATAAATAGGAGGAACGCATGGGTACTGAAAATATGGAGTATGGTGCAGATCAGATACAAATATTAGAAGGCCTTGAGGCCGTTAGAAAAAGACCAGGAATGTATATTGGAAGTACATCCTCAAGAGGTTTACATCACCTTGTTTCTGAAATAGTAGATAATTCTATTGATGAGGCTTTGGCAGGATTTTGTGATGAAATAGAAGTAATAATAAATAAAGATAATTCCATTACTGTTTGTGATAATGGTAGAGGTATACCAGTTGGAATAAACCATAAGGTTGGGATTCCAGCTGTGGAAGTTGTATTTACTGTTCTTCATGCTGGAGGGAAATTTGGTGGAGGAGGATATAAAGTTTCGGGTGGACTTCATGGTGTAGGTGCAGCTGTAGTTAATGCTCTATCTACTTGGCTAGAAGTGAGTGTTCATACTGAAGGGAAAATACATCATGAAAGGTTTGAAAAAGGAATAGTAGTAGAACCTTTAACTGTAATTGGTGAAACAAAAACTAATGGAACAGTAGTAACGTTTCTTCCTGATCCTGAAATATTCGAAGAAATTATATTTGATTTTAATATATTAAAACATAGACTTAGAGAAATGGCTTTTTTAACAAAAGGCATAAAAATCATATTAGTAGATGATAGACAAGAAGAGCCTAAAAGGCTAGAGTTTCACTATGAAGGTGGAATTATTGAGTATGTAGAATATTTAAACAAAAATAAAAGTCCTATATATAATGATATTATTTACTGTGAAGGTAAAAGAGGGGATACTTACGTAGAGGTTGCTATGCAACATAACAATACTTATAACGAAGCAATCTATAGTTTTGTTAATAATATTAATACGGCTGAGGGTGGAACACATTTATCAGGTTTTAGAAGTGCCCTTACAAAAACTTTTAATGAATATGCAAGAAAGAGCAAATTGTTAAAAGAGAATGAAGAAAACCTTAGTGGTGAAGATATTAGAGAAGGGTTAACTTCTATTATCAGTATTAAAATAGGAAACCCCCAGTTTGAAGGGCAAACAAAACAAAAGCTTGGTAATAGTGAGGCTAGAGGAGCGGTTGATAGTATTGTAAGTGAACAGCTAACATATTATTTGGAGCAAAATCCAAGTATTGGAAAGAACATATGCGAAAAAGCTGTTTTAGCACAAAGGGCAAGAGACGCTGCAAGAAAGGCAAGAGATTTGACAAGACGTAAATCTGCCTTAGACAGTATGAGTCTTCCAGGAAAACTTGCAGATTGTAGTGATAAGAATCCAGAGAATTGTGAGATTTATATAGTGGAGGGAGATTCAGCTGGAGGATCAGCTAAAACTGCCAGATCTAGGGCAACTCAGGCAATTTTACCTTTAAGGGGTAAAATACTTAATGTTGAAAAAGCAAGATTAGATAGAATATTAGATAATAAAGAAATCCAAGCAATGATAACTGCATTTGGTACTGGTGTTGGTGAAGATTTTGATATATCTAAGTTGAGATACCATAAAATTATTATAATGACAGATGCTGATGTTGATGGGGCCCACATAAGTACTTTACTGCTAACATTTTTATATCGTTTTATGCCAGAACTAATAAAAGAAGGTTATATATATTTAGCACAACCACCTTTGTATAGAATTGAAAGAAGCAAAAAAGAAAAATATGTTTATAGTGATGAAGAACTTAACAGCATCATGGGAGAACATGGAAGAGACGGAAATTATAAAATTCAAAGATATAAGGGTCTTGGAGAAATGAATGCAGATCAGTTATGGGATACAACTATGGACCCAGAAAAAAGAATATTATTGCAAGTTACTTATGATGAAACCCAAGCTTCAGAAATAGATTTAACTTTTACTACCTTAATGGGAGAAGAGGTTGAACCAAGAAGAGAGTTTATTGAAGAGAATGCAAAATATGTTAATAATTTAGATGTGTAATATATTTATTGCAAACTTGTGTTTTATAAACGGAGGAATATTAAATGGATGATACAATCTTTGATAAGATTCAAGAGGTCGATTTAAAAGAGACTATGGAAAAATCTTATATTGATTATGCTATGTCTGTTATAGCATCTAGGGCTTTACCAGATGTTAGAGATGGACTAAAACCAGTACAAAGAAGAATTTTATATGCAATGGTAGAGCTTAACAATGGACCAGATAAACCCCATCGTAAATGTGCACGTATTGTTGGTGATACAATGGGTAAATATCATCCTCATGGAGATAGTTCTATTTATAATGCATTAGTAAAGTTGGCTCAAGACTTCTCTACAAGATATCCATTAATTGACGGACATGGTAACTTTGGATCTGTTGATGGTGATAGTGCTGCAGCTATGCGTTATACCGAAGCAAGGCTCTCTAAGATATCAATGGAAATGCTTTCTGATATTAATAAAGATACTGTGGATTTTTCACCAAACTTTGATGAAACAGAAAAGGAACCAGCGGTACTAACTGCAAGATTTCCGAATCTATTGGTTAACGGAACATCAGGAATTGCAGTAGGTATGGCTACTAATATTCCACCACATAATATAACAGAAATAATAAATGCTGTTATAAAAATGATAGATAATATTATAGAAGAAGATAGGGAAACCACAATTGATGAATTATTAGAAATTGTTAAGGGCCCTGATTTTCCTACTGGTGCTACAATTCTTGGTAAGGGAGAAATTGAGAAAGCTTATAGAACCGGAAGAGGCAAAATAAAAGTACGTGGAGTTACTGATATAGAACCTATGGGTAATGGTAAAAATAGAATTATTGTTACAGAATTACCTTACATGGTTAATAAGGCACGTTTAGTTGAAAACATTGCAAATTTAGTTAAAAATAAAAAAATTGATGGTATCACTGATTTAAGGGATGAATCTGATAGAACGGGTATGAGAATTTGTATTGAGCTTAGAAGAGATGCAAATGCTAATGTCATTCTTAATCAATTATATAAACATACTCAATTACAAGATACATTTGGTGTAATAATGCTTGCATTGGTTGGTGGTGAACCAAAAGTATTTAATTTATATGAGATGTTAAATCACTATTTGTTACATCAAGAAGAAGTTATTACAAGAAGAACAAAGTATGATTTAAATAAGGCACAGGAACGTGCTCATATTTTAGAAGGATTAATAATAGCTTTAGATAATATTGATGAAGTTATTAAAATAATTCGTGGTTCCCAAACAACAGCAGAGGCAAAAATAAGCTTGATAGAACGATTTGATTTATCAGAAAATCAAGCTCAAGCTATTGTTGATATGAGACTACGTGCTCTAACTGGTTTAGAAAGAGAAAAACTAGAAACAGAATTTGCAGAATTAATGGAAAAAATAAAAGAATATAATGCAATATTAGGAGACAGAAAAAGGCTCCTTGAAGTAATAAAAGAAGAGATAACAGTAATTTTAAATAAATATGGTGATGAAAGAAGAACTACAATTGGAATTGATTATGAAGATCTAACCAATGAAGACTTAATTCCAAATGAGTATACAGTTATTGCCATGACCCAAAAAGGCTATATAAAAAGGATGACAGTAGATAATTTTAAAGGTCAGCATCGTGGTGGCAAAGGTATTAAAGGAATGCAAACCATAGAGGATGATTTTATAGAAGAATTATTAATGACTACTACTCATCATAATATATTGTTCTTTACAGATAAGGGAAGGGTATACAAACTCAAGGCCTATATGATTCCTGAATCAAGTAGGACAGCCAGGGGAACTGCAATTATAAATCTCTTACAACTAATGCCTGATGAAAATATTACCTCTATAATTCCAGCCAAAAACACTAAAGATGTTAAGTATTTAGTTATGGCAACAAGAAATGGTATTATTAAGAAAACAAGAATTAAAGAATATGCTAATATAAGAAAGTCAGGAATTATAGCAATTGATATTAGGGAAGATGATGAATTAATAGAAGTAAAACTTATAAAAGATGAAACAGATATATTGCTAGTTACAAAAAAAGGATACTGTATTCGTTTTAATGAAAAAGATGTTAGGCCAACAGGCAGGACAGCCATGGGTGTAAAAGGCATGAATTTAGATATAGATGATGAAGTTATAGGAATGCAGTTAAGCACTCAAGGAACAGACTTTCTATTAGTTTCTGAATATGGATTAGGTAAGAGAACCAGTATACAGGAATTTAAAAGTCAGCGCCGAGGGGGCAAAGGTGTAAAAAGCTATAAGATTACTAAAAGAACAGGGAATGTAGTTGGGGCAAAAATAGTTAGTGATGATGATGAAATAATCATAATCTCAACTAATGGAACTGTAATTAGATTATCAGTAAATGATATATCAAAACTTGGTAGAATTACATTAGGTGTAAAATTAATGAATATTGATATAGATAGTGATAATCGGGTAGCGAGTGTTGCAAAAGTAAAAGAGAATAAAAAATTGAAATCTAACGATGAAATCTTGAAAGAGCTAGAGGAAGAATTAGAGGAATTAACAGAGGAAGAGTTAGAAGAGCTGACAATAGAAGAACAAACTGAGTTAAAAGAACAAGATAAGGAATAAAATATATTTTATTAAGACACATGTATTAGATTTATCTATAGAGTTTATGTGGCTATGGTATGTAAAATATCATAGCCATTATATAAGCAATGAATAATATTAAGAAATAATGGTAATGTATATTATATGAATACTTAAATGATTTTTAAAAAAAGCGAAATATTGTTTGACAATTAAAAATAGCTTTGATATACTAGTCAATGCACCTGAAAAATAACAGTTGCAAAGACAACATTAAAACTAAAAATATTTAGAAATAATGTTATTCAGATACGGAGAAATACTCAAGAGGCTGAAGAGGCGCCCCTGCTAAGGGTGTAGGTCGCTTTATGGCGGCGCGAGGGTTCAAATCCCTCTTTCTCCGCTCGTTTTATATTAGAAACAATATAAAATGAAAGTTATGTTAATTACTTTGTTTGATATTCTGTTTGTTTTAAAATAAAAATAAATAAGAGTTGACAAATAATTCTCAGTGTGTTAATATAACTTTTGCTGACACAAAAAAGGCAGACAAAACATTTGTTGCTAAACATTTGAATTACCAAGCCTTGCCAGCAAAATGAACCTTGATAATTAAACAGTAAAACAACCCTGAAAATTCAAAAT
>CAZUDG010000019.1:0-25118 GCA_964618775.1 uncultured Lachnospiraceae bacterium
TCTATACTATAGTTCGGTGCTTCTTTTGTTACTTGAACGTCATGTGGATGACTTTCTTTTAGGGATGCAGCTGAAATCTTAATGAATTTACCATTCTCTTGTAGGTCCTTAATTGTTGGAGTTCCGCAATATCCCATTCCTGATCTTAATCCTCCAATTAACTGGAATATAGTATCTTCTGCACTACCTTTAGCTGCAACACGTCCTTCTATTCCTTCTGGAACTAACTTTTTAGCATTAGTTTGGAAATAACGATCTTTACTTCCTGCTTCCATAGCAGCTATTGAACCCATTCCACGATATACTTTGTATTTTCTACCTTGGAATAACTCAAATTCCCCAGGACTTTCATCGCAACCTGCTAGTATACTACCCATCATACAAGTGCTAGCCCCTGCTGCTATTGCCTTAGGAATATCTCCAGAATACTTTATACCTCCATCAGCAATGATTGGTATGTCATATTTCTTGGCAACTTCATAAGCATCCATAATTGCTGTGATTTGTGGTACTCCAATTCCAGCAACTACTCTTGTTGTACATATAGAACCTGGTCCTATACCTACTTTTACAGCATCAACACCTACTTTAATTAAAGCTTCTGTTGCCTCTCCTGTTGCAACATTTCCTGCTATAATTTGTAGATCTGGATATGAGTCAGAAATCATTTTGATTACTTTAAGTACATTAGCTGAATGACCATGAGCTGTATCAATAACAATTACATCTACCTTTGAATTAACCAGCGCATCGACACGGTCTAATATATCTGATGTAACTCCAACTGCTGCAGCACAAAGCAGGCGGCCTTGTGAGTCTTTAGCAGAGTCAGGGTATTTGATGGTTTTTTCAATATCCTTTATAGTAATTAATCCTTTAAGATTACCTTCATCATCTATTAGAGGCAATTTCTCTATTCTATGTTTTGCTAGTATTTCCTTTGCATCTTCTAAGGTTATACCTTCTTTGGCTGTTATCAAGCCATCTGAAGTCATAGACTCTTTAATCTTCTTAGAAAAATCTGTTTCAAATCTAAGATCTCTATTGGTAATAATACCAACTAATTTCTTACCAACTGTAATTGGAACTCCCGAAATACGATACTTGGCCATTAGCCTATCTGCATCTTCTATTGTGTGTTCCGGTGATAAGTAAAATGGGTCTGTGATTATACCATTTTCTGAACGCTTTACCTTGTCTACTTCTACTGCTTGCTCTTGTATGGTCATGTTCTTATGAATAACACCAATTCCACCTTGTCTAGCCATGGCTATAGCCATTCTACTCTCGGTTACTGTATCCATTCCTGCACTAAGGAGTGGTATGTTCAGACTTATTTTATTAGTTAATCTAGTGGACAGGTCTATATCGTTAGGTAGTACTTCTGAATAAGATGG
This sequence comes from uncultured Lachnospiraceae bacterium, assembly GCA_964618775.1. Lineage (GTDB taxonomy): Bacteria > Bacillota > Clostridia > Lachnospirales > Lachnospiraceae > JAAYRG01. The sequence continues at coordinate 1,398 of CAZUDG010000019.1, forward strand.
AGCCAGTAAAACATCATCAAATGTAATACCTTCTTTTATTATTTTTCCCATATAATCCTCGCTTTCCTATTGTATAAGAATAATGGTTTATGAATATTGTTTATAAGTGATAAAAGATCTTTTAATTGAAATCCTTATTTATTTGTAATTAAAAAATTATAACGAATATTTTAAAACTTGTCAACTCTTCCTTTAATATTGGGAAAGCTTTCTCGGTGCCTTCCTTTTAATAGCTGCTATCATTTCTTTACTTGGCTCAAAAAGAATTCTATATGCAGTATCTTCTTTTCTAAAAATAATAACATAAGGCTTTATATCTTTATCCCTAGAAGTGTAGTTTTTGTTTTTAATGTTAGTTTGCTTATAAGAATCTAATGTGTGAGAACCTATAGGGGCCATAATCTCGACGTTATCAAAATCAATTCTCAGATCTGACTTACGCTTTGAACCACCCATAATTTTGTCAAAGTCAAGTTGTCCATCAACAAATATATATTCATATTCCATATCTAACAAAGGAAAAAAATAAATAACCGCCATTATTAAAAGAATACTAATAACAAGGGTTACTGCGTTAAATCTAGAAAAATAAATAGCAAACAAAACTGCTAATACCATTAATATACGCATGAGATAAAGAGTTGTTTTATCCTTTCTCTTTACAACGGTTTCAACATAGGAATAATTAGTCATTAATAGTTCCTCCCAATCAAATACTTTAATTACTTAATTGCCAATTTTATGATAGAATCTTGCAATTAAGCAAATTATTTTATAAGAGTAATTATAACAAACATTCAATGAGATTAAAAGCCTATGGATCGATAATCTTAAGCAATCATATATTAAGCTCTACAAAACAAAAATATATAAATATAGAGATTACTGAAATTTCTTGTCAGTAATCTCTATATTTATATTGTTATATTTCTCTATATTGAATTCATAAATTAATTTATAAACTAATTAATATTTATTACATCATTCCTGCACCAGGATTTCCTGGCATTTCTGGCATATCTTGTGGAATCTCTCCAACAGCTGCTTCCGTAGTCAATAATGTAGACGCTATGCTGTTTGCATTTTGAAGGGCAGTTCTAGTAACTTTAACTGGATCTAAAATACCAGCCTCAACCATATCAACATATTCTTCTTTTAATGCATCAAAACCAATTCCGATTTCTTTTTCTTTAACGTTGTTAACAATAACAGAACCTTCTAATCCTGCATTAGCAGCAATGGAAAATAGCGGAGATTCTAATGCTTTAAGTATTATGTTAGCACCAGTCTTTTCATCACCCTCAAGAGTATCTGCTAATTTTTGAACTTCCTTGGATGCATGGATGTAAGCAGAACCACCACCTGCAATTATTCCTTCTTCAACTGCTGCTCTAGTAGCTGCAAGACCATCTTCCATACGAAGTTTTCTTTCTTTCATTTCAGTTTCAGTTGCAGCACCAACTCTAATAACTGCTACACCGCCTGCTAATTTAGCAAGTCTTTCTTGAAGTTTTTCTTTATCAAACTCAGATGATGTCTCTTCAATTTGAGACTGGATTTGTGCGATTCTTGCATCAATTGCCGCTTTTTCTCCTTCACCATCTACAATAACAGTGTTCTCTTTTTCAACTTTTACTGATTTTGCACGTCCTAATTGTTCTATTGTAACTTCTTTTAAGTCATATCCTAATTCATCAGAGATTACTGTACCACCAGTTAAGATTGCAATATCTTGTAACATTTCTTTTCTTCTATCACCATATCCAGGTGCTTTTACAGCTGTTACATTTAATGTTCCTCTTAATTTATTAATTACAAGAGTAGTTAAAGCTTCTCCTTCAAGATCTTCAGCAATAATTAATAGTTTAGAACCATTTTGAATGATTTGTTCTAAAATTGGAAGAATCTCTTGAGTGTTTGAAACCTTCTTATCAGTAATTAAGATATATGGATCATCTAGTTCAGAAACCATCTTATCCATATCTGTTGCCATATATGCTGAAACATAGCCTCTATCAAATTGCATTCCTTCTACAAGGTCTAGCTCTGTTTCCATAGTTCTAGACTCTTCAATAGTGATTACTCCATTGTTAGAAACCTTTTCCATAGCCTCTGCTATCATTTCCCCAACTTCATCTTCACCAGCAGAAATTGCAGCAACTCTAGCTATTTGATCTCTTCCTGTAACCTTTGCACTCATGTCTTTAATTGTATTAACAGCAAGATCTGTTGCTTGTTGCATACCCTTCTTCAAAATAATAGGATTTGCACCAGCTGCAAGGTTTTTCATTCCTTCTTTAACCATTGCTTGTGCAAGTACTGTGGCTGTTGTTGTACCATCACCTGCTACATCATTAGTCTTTGTAGCAACTTCCTTTACTAATTGAGCTCCCATATTTTCAAATTTATCTTCTAGTTCAATTTCTTTTGCAATAGTAACTCCGTCATTAGTAATTAGTGGAGTACCGTATGATTTATCTAGTACAACATTTCTTCCCTTTGGGCCCAATGTTACTTTTACTGTATCTGCTAGTTTGTTGACACCTATTTCAAGGCTTGCTCTAGCATCTATTCCATATTTAATATCCTTAGCCATAATTTATTGCCTCCTTGTTATTCAATCAGTTATAATTAGTCTTCTAATACTGCCAAAATATCATCTTGTTTTACTATGATATATTCTTCATCATCAAGCTCTACTTCTGTTCCTGAATATTTTGAAAAGATAACTTGATTTCCAGGTTTAACGTTCATTTCTACTTCTTTACCGTCTACTAATCCGCCAGGACCAACAGCAATAACCTCTGCTTGTTGTGGCTTTTCTTTGGCCTGACCTGGAAGTACTATACCTGATTTAGTTGTTTCTTCTGCTACTAATTGTTTTAGAACCACTCTGTCTCCTAATGGTGTTAATTTCATAAAATAACCTCCTTGTATTCAATTCTCGTTTTTATAATATTTATAGGGAATATCCTTATTTGTCTTTTCTTTATCCCTTTTTGTTAGCACTCTCTTCAAGCGAGTGCTACCGATACCTATTATAATAATAAATATCTGCTTTTATTGCAACTTTTTATATGAGAAAATTTTCTTAGTTTTCTCGATTTAAATAGCTTTATCTTTACTTATCTCCTTCTTTTACTATATTTACTCATTTTTTTGACTTCTATAACTGTTTTCTCTTTAAATTATCTCCTTTTGCCCCTTAATATCCATTATATTGAATATGATTAGCACAAATGCTATAATTATCTATAATAATTGCGAAACACACTATTGCAACACACCAGACTAGGTCAGAACAAGCAAAAACAGGTTCCGTTGATGGGGGCTCAAAAGTCACCTTTATTTTGCTTGTTCTGCCCTAGTCCTACTGTAGATATAGAGTTTCGCAACTATCCAAATAACTATAAACATGAAAGGTGTGACTTTATTGAAAGAAAAATTATATGCAATTCCTGTTAATGAAGCATATGAAGCTGATACTGAATGCCCCCTTTGCTACATGGTACAAAAACTAGATGAGAAATTCGTAGAATTCTCCATGGGATCTTCTTATATGGAAGACCATGTTAGGGCAATTACCGATGAAATTGGCTATTGCAGTCATCATCTAGACCTTCTATATCAAAAACAAAACCAATTAGGCCTTGCCTTAATATTAAAATCACATATTGATAGAACCATTGAAACAGTAGAGATTACAAACTCACAAAAATTAATAAGTAAAAAAACCTTATCTTCATTTCTAGGTAAACAAAATGAAGAATCATCTCTTGTATCATATATAAACCAACTAGACAACTCATGCTTCATATGCGACAAAGTTAATAATTCCTTTGATCGTTATGTTGCAACTATATTTCATCTTTATAAATCAGATGAAGACTTTCCCACGAAAGCTAGCCAAATCAAAGGATATTGTACTAGCCACTATGGTCTTCTTCATGACAGGGCTCAGAAGTCTCTAAAGGAAAAGTATTTAGAATCCTTTCTAGATGATTTAAACAATGTATATCTTGAAAATATGAAAAGGGTCAGAGATGATTTAGACTGGTTTATAGACAAGTTTGATTATCGCTATAAGGATGCTCCTTGGAAAAATTCCAAAGATGCCCTTCTAAGAGCAATGTTAAAAACCAATGGCCTTACAAATAAGTCTTAACCAATAAACACAGGGGTCCTTCATTACATGGTCTTGAATTTGTTTCGAATCTAGTGTTCTTCTTGTTCAAGCCAAATAAATGAAATCTCCCTGTGCCTTGTTTCTTCTTCTAGTCATAAATCTCTGACAGCTTTATTACTTTGGTAATTTGAAAGAACTTTTTAGTGATACAATCCTATTAAATACAAGATTATCTGGTGTTGAATCTTTATAATCTACACAAAAATATCCTTGACGCATAAATTGGAATCTATCATATGGTTTTGCATCAGCTGCTGAAGCCTCTATATATGCCTTTTCATGTATAGTAAGAGAGTTAGGATTTACATTCACACTACCATCCTCCTTGTATACACCTTTTTCTTCATCAACTAAATTCTCAAATAACCTTACTTCTGCCTCCACAGCGGTGGATGCCTCTACCCAAGTAATTGTACCCTTTACTTTACGGCCTGTGAATCCACTACCACTTTTTGTTTCTGGATCATATGTTCCATGAACTTCAGTTACTTTTCCATTCTCATCTGTAATATAATCAGTGCATTTTACAAAATATGCATTCATTAGTCTTACTTCATTCCCTGGGAACAAACGGAAGTATTTCTTTGGTGGATCAATCATAAAATCTTCTCTATCTATATATATTTCTCTTCCAAAAGGTATTTTCCTTGACCCTAAATCTGGGTTTTCAGGATTGTTAGGTGCTTCTAGGTATTCTATTTCTCCTTCTGGATAATTTGTAATTACTAGCTTAATTGGGTCTATTACTGCCATAATACGAGACTCTTTTAACTTTAAGTCTTCTCGTATACAATACTCTAACATTGCATAGTCTACAGAAGAATCAACTTTTGAAATACCAACTAAATCCATGAATGTTTTAATGGCATCTGGTGTAAATCCTCGTCTTCTTAATGCACTTATGGTTACTAATCTAGGGTCATCCCAGCCGTCTACTATGCCGTCTTCAACAAGCTTCCTAATATACCTCTTGCCTGTTATAACATCAGTTAAATATAGTTTTGCAAATTCTATTTGCCTGGGTGGATTTTCATATCCTATTTCATCCACTACCCAGTCGTATAATGGTCTGTGGTCTTCAAATTCAAGGGTACATAAGGAATGGGTGATTCCTTCAATAGCATCTTCAATAGGATGAGCATAGTCATACATTGGATAGATACACCAATCATCACCTGTTCTATGATGTGTCATTCTAGCTATACGGTAGATAACTGGGTCTCTCATATTCAGGTTGCTAGATGTCATATCAATTTTTGCCCTTAAAACTTTAGCACCATCTTCATATTTGCCTTCTCTCATTGCAGCAAATAATTCCAAGTTCTCTTCTATGCCTCTTTCTCTATAAGGGCTGTTTTTGCCTAGGGTAGTGTAATTGCCACGGTATTCTCTTATTTCATCTGCATTTAAGTCACATACATATGCCTTGCCATCTTTTATTAGCTTTACTGCTCCTTGATACATTTCTTCAAAATAATCAGATGCAAAAAATATCCTGCCTTCATAATCGCCACCTAGCCAATTAACATCTTCAATAATAGAATCTACATATTCAACCTTCTCTGTACTTGGATTGGTATCATCAAATCTTAAGTTGAATTTACCATTATATTTCTGAGCCATTCCATAGTTAAGAAGTATTGATTTTGCATGGCCAATATGAAGATAACCATTTGGTTCAGGTGGAAATCTCGTAATAATGTTTTTAGTTTTACCCGAAGCAAGGTCATCTTCTATAATACGTTCTATAAAATGCCTAGACTCTATTTCTTGAACTGTGTCTTCTACAGTTTCTTCTTCATTACTTGTTGCTGTGTTTTTTAATTTATTATCATTGCTATCCATATTATCTGCCCTTTCATTAAATTGTGCATTATTTATCAATAATATACATAATATCACAGTTAACATTTTAATAAAAGTACTTGACCTTATTCTTGGTCAATTATACCTTGTATAGCCTTTAGTAAGGTCTCCATCTGTTCATCAGTACCTACTGTAATTCTTACATAATTGTCTATTTTGTCTTTATTAAAATGTCTTACGTATATCTTTTTATTGCGGAGTTCTTCATAAATTTTAATCCCAGGAATTCTATCATGTTTTGCAAATATAAAATTTGTCATTGATCTTGGAAATGAAAAACCCATGTTTGCTAGTTCAGACATAGTTTTTTCCCTGGTTAATTTTATTTTATCTACAGTATTAGCAAAATAATTAATATCATTAATTGACTCCACTCCACACAAAATAGATGGTAGGTTCATAGTATATGAGTTAAATGAGTATTTTGCATTATTAAGTGCTTTTATTAAGGTTTTACTTCCCATTGCATATCCTATTCTCATTCCTGCAAGGGAACGAGACTTAGAAAAGGTTTGGACTACCAATAAGTTTTCATAGTCATTTAGTAAGTTTTTGGCACTTATCCCTCCAAAGTCAATGTATGCTTCATCTATAATAACTATAGATTCTTGGTTATGATCTAATATATACTTGATTACATCTAATTCTTCATAAATAGATGTTGGAGCATTAGGGTTTGCTAAAATTATACCCCCATTGTTCTGTGAATAATCTTCCTTACGTATTCTAAAGTTTTCATCTAATTGGGGTTGCTTAAAGGGTATATTAAACAAATTTGCCCACACATCATAAAAAGAATAGGTAATATCCGGAAATAATATGGGTTTTTCAGAATTAAAAAATGTTAAATAAGACATAGCTATCACATCATCAGAGCCTACACCAACAAATACCTGGCTTGTATCTAACTCTTCATAATCAGATATAATTTTAACTAAATCACCTACTGCTGGATCTGGATAAAGTCTTAATCTGCTTGCTATATCACTGTTTAATATGTCCGATACTCCTGGTGCTGGAGGATAAGGATTTTCATTTGTGTTTAGTTTTATGACATCTTTTTCCCTAGGCTGTTCTCCTGGTACATAAGGTATGACTTGCCTTATGTTTTTCTCCCATAATTTCATGGTGTTTCCACCTTCCTTACTTTTGTCCATATTCTTCTGCAAGCTTTTTAAAGCCTGCTAGTGAATTCTTGATGGTATCATAATTTACGCAATAAGCTAATCTTATGTAGCCTGGACATCCATATGCAGAACCTGGTACTCCTAGAATATTATATTTCTTTGCTGTAGCTGCAAAAGCAACATCATCTTCTTCTAATGATTTAACAAATAAATAAAATGCACCTTCTGGTTTGATACATTCATAACCATATTCTATTAAAGAGTTGTATAATAGTTCCCTATTCTTATTATAAGGCTCTACATTCACCTCTACATCAATACATTTTGCAACTACCCTCTGCATTAGAGATGGGGCATTTACATAGCCAATTATTCTGTTTGCTACACCTGCTGCTGTAATTATATTGTCATATTCATCTATTTCTTTGGAGATGGCAAGATATCCTATTCTTTCACCTGGCAATGATAAAGATTTACTAAAGGAATAAGCAACTATGGTATTTCTATAATAGTTAGCTAAGTATGGAGAAACAACTCCATCATATACTAGTTCACGGTATGGTTCATCAGAAACAATGTATATTGAATTACCAAATTCTTTTTGCTTATCTTCTAAGATCTCGCTTAATTTCTTGATAGTATCCTCAGAATATACTACCCCCGAAGGATTGTTTGGATTATTAATAATAACAGCTTTAGTTTTGCTAGTTAATTTCTCTTCAAATTCTTGTAAGTTAGGCTGGAAAGTTTCTGTGTTTGGAGAAATCATAACTAACTTACCATCATAGTTGTTTACATAGTTACGGTATTCGCCAAAGAAAGGTGCAAAGACAATTACCTCATCACCTTCATCTAACAAAGTCTTTAGTATAACATTTAATCCACCTGCCGCACCAACTGTCATTATAAGATTATCATAGCTATATGATGTATCAAATCTTTTATTAAGGTTGTCAGCAATTGCTTGCCTTACATCTTCATATCCTGAATTACTCATATATCCATGAAGGTAGTTAGGATCTTCGTTTTGTACTATGTCAATTATCGCTTTATTTATTTCCTTTGGAGGCTCTACGTTAGGGTTACCCAAGCTAAAGTCATATACATTTTCTTTACCATATTTAATAGCAAGCTTTTTTCCTTCTTCAAACATTGCTCTTGTCACGGAACTATTCTCTACTAGGCCTACCATTTTCTTTGAAATCATCTATATATCCTCCTGTAAATCAAACCTTACTTTAAGATATGCCTTTACAATTTCTATACATTTGTCATATCCTAATTGATGTGTATTTAAGCATAAATCATAGTTTTCTGCATTATTCCAATCTTGTCCAGTAAAATACTTATAGTAGTCAGCTCTTCTTTTATCAATACTCTTTATCTTCTTCTCTAAATCACTTTTAGAAAGGGAAAACATATCTTCAAGTCTTACTACACAGTCTTCTAAAGATGCATGAACAAATATCTTAACCACATTTTCCCTGTCCCTTAGGATATAATCCCCACATCTTCCAACTATTACACAAGACTCTTGATCAGCCAAGCCTTTTATAACTTTGGCTTGAAAGTTAAACAAATTATCATTAGATATAAAATCTTCGCTATCTGGTGGAATAATTTCTCCCTTATATTCTTTCCTAGCTATTTTGTAAAGTAGACTATTTCTAAGTTTTTCATCTGACTTTTCAAATAATGTTTCATTAATTCCACTTTTATCTGATGCTAGCCTTAATAATTCTCTATCATAATAATGGATTCCTAGCTCCTTAGCTAAAAGGTTCCCAATAGTCCTTCCACCACTACCATAACCACGTGATATAGTTATTACATAATTATCTATAGCCACTCCATCATCTCCTTATTCGCCTAGATAAGCTTTTCTCACAGAATCATCATCCATCAATTCTTTAGCACTACCTTCTGTTACAATCTTACCTGTTTCTAGAACGTAAGCCCTATCAGCAATACTTAAGGCTTTCTTAGCATTTTGTTCAACTAAAAATACTGTTGTGCCTGTTCCATTAATTTCTTCTATTATATCAAAAATTTCATTAACAAAAATTGGTGAAAGCCCCATGGATGGTTCATCCATTAAAACAATTCTTGGCTTAGACATTAATGCTCTTCCTGTAGCAAGCATTTGTTGTTCTCCACCACTTAGTGTTCCTGCAATCTGTTTGCTTCGTTCTTTAAGTCTAGGGAAACTTCTACAAACCTTTTCTAATAGTTCTTCAGTTTCTTCTTTATTGTTACTGGCATAGGCACCTAATCTTAGATTTTCAAATACTGTTTGCTTTGCAAAAATTCTTCTACCTTCTGGGATATGAGCCATTCCAAGTGATACAATATCATGGGTTGGAACTTTTAATAGTTCCTTGCCCTCAAGGTTAATGCTCCCCTTATTCGGTTTTACAAGGCCTGTTATTGCCTCTAGGATTGTAGTTTTTCCTGCGCCATTTGCTCCTATTAAGGCAATAATTTCTCCTTCATTGACTTCAAAAGAAACCCCTTTTATTGCCTGGATAACTCCATAATAAACTTCCAAATCCTTCACTTCTAGCATTGTCATTTTTCTTCCTCCATTCATATCTTTTTGGAGCCTTATTTAGCCACAGAGTATCTATCTGATTTATTCTTTACCTAAATAAGCAGTGATTACTTCTGGGTCGTTGAGTACTTCCTCTGGTGTTCCATTGGCAAGTTCTGTACCAAAGTTTAATACTAGTATTTGTTCACAAATACCAGAAACTAATTTCATATCATGTTCAATTAATAAGATGGTAATATTATACTTATTCCTTATTAATCTTATAGTATCCATTAGTTCTATAGTTTCTTGTGGATTCATACCTGCTGCTGGTTCATCTAATAACAAAAGCTTAGGGTTAGTTGCCAGCGCTCTCGCAATCTCTAACTTTCTTTGTGCTCCGTAAGGCAAATTAGAGGCAAATTCATTGGCAAAAGCGTCCAACTCAAATACTTGCAAAAGCTCTAAAGCTTCTTTATCCATATCTTTTTCTCCCTTTTTATATGAAGGAGAGTGTATAAAACTTGATAATAATGAATATTTCACTCTATTATGCAAGGCTGCTTTAACATTTTCTAGAACTGTCATATTCTTAAACAATCTAATGTTTTGGAAAGTTCTAGCTATACCTGTTTGACATATAGCAGAAGATGATTTCCCAACGATATCCTCACCATCTAGCTTTATGGTTCCTGATGTAGGTTTGTATACTCCTGTTAATAAATTAAAAACCGTAGTTTTTCCGGCACCATTTGGGCCAATCAAACCGTAAAGTTGCCCTTCTTCAATTGTTAGATCAACTCTATCAACAGCACGCAGGCCTCCAAAATTAATTCCTAAGTTTTTCACTTCTAATAAAGCCATATTAATACCATGCCTTTCCTGTCTTGGTAAATTTTGTGCCTGTTAGGCACGAAATTGTATGTGAAAAGGATTTTAGTTTCCACATTATCTACCACTTTAGTTCTTTCCAATATTCTTAACGAATTGAGGTATTTTATCATTATCTTCAATTCTTGTTCGCAGTCCTGGTGAGCGAAGTAACATCATTACAATTAATACAATTGCATATAGTAGCATTCTGAATTCATTAACAGTACGAAGCATTTCAGGTAATAAGGTAAGTACTATTGCTGCTATAACAGAGCCTTTTATACTTCCCATTCCACCTAACACAACTATAACTAGAATTTCAATTGATTTATTATAATCAAAATCTGAAGGTTTTAAAATGCCAAAGTTGTGAGCATATAGGGCTCCACCAATTCCTGCAAAGAAAGCTGCAATTACGAAGGCAAGGGTCTTATATCTACTAACTTTAATTCCTATAGTTTCTGCTGCTATATAATTCTCTCTAATTGATTGAATTGCTCTACCATATCTAGAGTTTACAAAGTTATAGATTAATAAAATAGTTATTACAGCAACTATGAAAACCCATGTATAATTCGAATGTCTTGGAATCTTAGACAGTCCTAGAGCTCCACCTGTAAATTCAAAACTGTTAATTAATGAGCGAATAATCTCTCCAAATCCAAGTGTTACGATGGCCAAATAGTCACCACGAAGTCTAAGTACTGGAACACCAATTAAATATCCAAACACAGCAGCTACTCCACCACCTAGTATTATTGCTAGTACAAGTCCAAAGGGACCAGGGATACCCACATGTAATGTGAATAGGGCTGCCGTATAAGCTCCAATTGACATAAATCCTGCATGTCCTAAAGATAGTTCCCCTAAAAATCCAACTGTTAAGTTTAAGGAGACCGCTAATATTATATTAATTCCTATAGGAACAATCAAAGACTTCATTTGACGAGAAAGTAAATCTCCATTTGCTAAAAATGAAATTAAAATATAGGCTAAAATAATTCCAAGTATTGAAATCAATGTTCTTTTATTAAATTTTATACTTTTTTTATCATTTACTTTGTTATTCATGGATACCTACACTTTCTCTATACTATGTCTACCTAATAGGCCAGAAGGTTTGACAAGTAATACTAATACTAAAATACCAAAAACAATAGCATCAGAAAGCTGTGTGGAAATATATGCTTTTGAAAGACTTTCTATTACTCCAAGTAGAATCCCACCAAGCATAGCACCAGGTATACTTCCAATGCCTCCAATAACTGCTGCAACAAATGCCTTAATTCCTGGCAAGGCACCTAGTGTCGGCATTAAGGATTGATACTGACTTATATACAAGAAACCTGCAACTCCAGCAAGTGCTGAGCCAATAGCAAATACCATGGAAATAGTTTTGTTTACATTGATTCCCATTAGTTCTGCTGCTGCCTTATCCTCAGATGCCGCCCTCATTGCACTTCCTGATTTAGTATTATTGATAAAGTAGGTTAATCCTACCATACATATAATAGCTACAATAAAGGTTAATATTGTTATTCCTGATATTGTTATACCACCTATCTTAACAGGTGAAGTCTTAATAATAGAAGGAAATGTAATAGGGTTAGCTCCAAATATTAAAAGAGCTAAGGCTTGTAGTAAAAAACTCATACCTATGGCAGTAATAAGAACTGCTAGAGACGGCGCATTTCGAAGTGGCTTATAAGCTATTCTTTCAATTGTTATTCCTAACAAGGAACAAAATACAATTGTAATTATAACAGAAACAATACCTGGCAGACCTAATAGACTATAGCAAACATATAGTACATATGCTCCAATCATTATTATATCACCGTGAGCAAAGTTAATCATTCTTGCAATTCCATATACCATAGTATAACCCAAAGCTATTAATGCATAAATGCTGCCAACGCTTAAACCATTTATTAATTGCTCCAAAAAACGAACCATTATGTCACCTCTTTCGAAATTATAAATTACTAACTTTTCAAAAAGGAGGCAAAAAACGCCTCCTTTTATTTTATGTTTTATAACATAGTAATTTAAAATCATTATTCTAAATTAGCTATTCTTATTATAAACTATATTTATTCAATTTTAAACACTAATTGTGTTAATCTATAAGCTTTTTTTCAACTTAATTCTTATCTTTATAATTAGAACAAATCTACTCTTAATGAGAAGGCTTTATTCCAATATGAATAGTTGAGGTTCTCCACCTTCTATTTTAACTAGATTAACATCTTTTTTAGGTTCACCCTTATCTGCCTCATCATAACTAATTCTGCCTGTTATTCCTGCTATCTCAATTTCATACATTGCTGCGATTAAATCTTCGCTTTCTACTGAACCTGCTTTTTCTAAAGCGGCCTTAAGTAAATATACAGCATCATATGCATTTGCTCCAAATTGATTCGGCTCTTCTCCAGTTCTTTCTTCATACTTTTTCACATATTCCTGTACTGCAGGATCTGGATCAGTATAAACAAATGGAGTTTGGTAAACTACACCCTCAATAATAGCAGAATCTGTAGTAACACCTAATATACCATCCCATCCATCTGTTCCAATGAAAGGTATATCCATTTCTAATTCAGCCGCTTGTTGTGTAATATAAGATGCTGGTTGATAATATACTGGAGCAAAAATTATATCTGCACCGCTGTTTTTAATAGTAGTTAACTGAGTTCTCATATCAGTTGCATCTTTTTCAAAGCCTTCTTCTGCCACAATTTCTGCATCTGTTCCTTCAATTTCTTTAACAAAAACATCTTTAATTCCTGTACTATATTCATCTGAGTGATCATAAATAATAGCAATTTTTTCAGCTCCAACGCTAAGTGCGTATTCTGCCATTATTATGCCCTGCATAGGGTCTGTAAAGCAAGTACGGAAGGCATTAGGAAACATAACTCCATCTGCTCCTGTAACGGAAGGTGATATCATAAGAATATTATCTTCGTTAGCTAAATCTACAACACCCATATGTGAGCCAGTTGTTACACCACCAACAATTGCCTGAACACCATCATCCATTAACTTGTTATATGCAGATTGAGCTACATCTGCAGAAGCTTCATCATCTTCAAATGTATACACTAGTTCAAGAGTTTGGTCGCCTACTTTTACACCACCAGCAGCGTTAATCTCTTCAACTGCTATCTTACTAGACTCCATAACTGCTGTACCATATTGTGCCGCAGAGCCTGTTATTGGTCCAAAACCACCAACAATAAATTGTCCATCAAAATCATCAGATGCTTCTCCTGCTGCTTCAGTTTCTTTCCCGCTATCCCCAGCGTCATCTGAAGCTTTTCCACCGCATGCAGTAGTTAAAACTAATGCTAACACTAAAATTATTGCCAAACTAAATACTTTACTAAACTTTTTCATAAAATCCTCCTTGGATAAATCATTTTATATATTTTAACACTTTGCTCTTATCGCAATTTAATGTGCTAAAGAATGTATATATAAAAAAAACTATATTGATACCAAATATAGAATAAAAAAGAAGTTCTATTATATGAACTTCAGATATTTTCTTATAATATTACTCTTATAGTGGGGTTTTGTCAACTAAAAAATGTTTTATTTTCGCAAATTTAAATATTTAAAGATATAAAGATGATAAGGCAACATTTATACAATTATAATTATCAAGGAACTTTTCATTTGTTTACTTAGATTACAAGCAAAAAACGAAAAGTTCCCTGATAATTTATATCACTCTTGTTAGAATGATTTATATGTTTATTATTTCAAATCATATTAACTTTGTTCAATCATTGGAATGTTACCATATGTAGATTTTGCTTCTAAAATAGGAATTCCTCTTCCTTCTATATATTCCCTTGTAATTGTCACTTTCCCAATATTTTTATCTTTAGGAATTTCATACATAATATCTAACATGAATTCTTCAATTATTGATCTTAGAGCTCTTGCTCCTGTTTTCTTTTCCATTGCCTTTTCTGCAATTGCTTGTAGGGCTCCATCATTAAACTTTAATACTACCTTATCTAATTCTAACAATCTTTGATATTGTCTTATAATTGCATTCTGAGGTTCGGTAAGTATACGGGTAAGCATGCCCTTAGTCATTCCCTCAAAGGTACAAGTAATTGGTAAACGTCCAATAAATTCTGGAATCATACCATATTCCCTTAAATCCTCATCTGCTACATTAGATACAACATTAAGATCTTTATCATATTTATCCTTTAAATCTGCATTAAAACCAATGGTAGTTTTCTTGGTTAATCTTTCTTTAATAACTTTATCTAAATCAGAAAATGCACCACCACAAATAAAGAGAATATTCTTAGTATCAACAGTTGCCATAGGTACCATAGCGTTCTTACTACTTGCACCAACAGGAACTTCAACTGTGCTACCCTCTAATAATTTTAATAAAGCCTGTTGAACAGATTCTCCACTAACATCTCTGCTATTTGTATTACGTTTTTTTGCAATTTTATCTATTTCATCAATAAATATAATACCATGTTCTGCTTTTTCTACATCATTATCAGCCGCTGCTATTAGTTTTGAAATCACACTTTCAACATCATCACCTATATATCCTGCCTCTGTTAAAGAGGTAGCATCAGTAATTGCTAAAGGTACATCTAATAATCTTGCTAGTGTCTTTACTAAATATGTTTTACCACTTCCTGTAGGACCAATCATAAGTACATTTGATTTCTCTATATCTATATCATCACTTTCTGGAAGCATAGTCCTTTTATAATGATTATATACTGCAACTGAAATCGTCTTTTTAGCACTTTCTTGACCTATTACATACTTATCCAACTGCCCCTTTATCATATGAGGTGCAGGAACTTTGTTAATATCAAACTCTTTTTTTACTTGGCTACTAGCATCATTATCTGTTTGTGGTTTCCTCTTTTTTATTTTTTGACTTTGAAGTGGTTCCATTATATTAAAATTCATGTTTTTTGGTAGGTTATCTAAGTCTATATTAGGTATCCCATGTGTATTGATCATATCAAAGGATTTTTGCATACAGTCTGGACAAATACTTATTTTATTAGGAAGCTCTATCATCTTACCAGTTACACTCTCTGGTCTTCTGCAAAGATAACACACACTTTCATATTTATCTTCATTATCTTTTTGTGATTTATCCTTATCTTTATTCTTTTTTATAGCATCATCCTTATCATCATGCTCGTTATCTATCTCATTGTTATAATCATCATAATTGCTCATTTTTACATCCTATTCTTTATTGTTTATTTAAATTTTTTCCTAATGTTGCTTGTATTTCTAGTTTTTCATATGTTCCATTTTGGTTACGCATTAATATTATTGTAACCTCAGTGCCCTCTCGATATGATGTTACCTTTTCAATTAATTGAGTTGTGGAGGTTACATCAATATCATTGATTCCTATAATTATATCTCCTTTTAGAATCCCTGCTTGATCAGCTGGCCCACCTTCTACTAACTCTGAAACATATACACCAAGTGGCCAATTAAACATCTCGGCTAGGTCTTCGGTCACATCTCGAATTCCAACTCCCAGGTAGCCTTGTTCAGATTCAGCTATAATTTCCCTGCTCTTTAATTCATTGAGTATAGGCATTGCTCTGTCTATAGGTATTGCATATCCCATCCCCTCAACTTTAGTATCAGCAAACTTTACTGTGTTGATTCCAATAACCTGACCATTCATGTTAAGAAGAGCTCCTCCGCTATTACCAGGATTGATTGCTGCGTCTGTTTGTAAAAGTGTCATAGTAGTATTATCTACATTAATTTCTCTATCTTGTGCACTAACATATCCTACTGTTACTGACTGGCCAATTCCAAGGGCATTACCAATTGCAACTACTTTTTCACCAACTTTTACTTCACCATTAGTTAAAACATCAGCAATCTCTATTGCATCCTTTGTTGCGTCACTGAGTTGAGTTATGTCAACTGCAATAACTGCTAAGTCTGCTTCTGCATCAGTTCCTTTAATAATTGCATTAGCACTTTCCCCGTCAATAAATGTTACTTCTATAGGCATGGCTCCTTCAACTACGTGGTTGTTAGTAGCAATAAGTAACTCAGTATCATTTTTATCTATTATTATTCCTGAACCTCCACCTGGTTTTTCTTCATCAATTTGTTGGCCGAAATAATCATAGGTCTGTGTAAATATTCCTGTTATTGTTACTACTGATGGCATTGTATCTTCAACAACCTTAGTAACATCTGTATCTTCAATACTATCTTCTACAATCTCTGTTTGTTCTATAGTGAATTTATCATCATTGTTGTAAAACATACTATTCCCATCTTTAGGGCTTAAATCTATATTAAATACAAATTTGTTAACTCCTACAAAGGTCATGGCTACAATTAAACCAAATGCTATAGCCTTAGCAATGAAGGCAAACAATCTTTTCACCCTACTAGGCTTTTTTTGATTGTTATAAGAGTTTTGTCCCTTGCTATATTGATTACTATCATTGTTATTATAGCTTTGCTTCTGGCTGTACTGACTCTCATTATTATTGATATTATTATTATGACTTTGTTTTACATTGTAGCTTTCAAAATAATCATCGTTCTTCTTACTATATCTATATTCACCATTACCCTGATTCTTATTATCTACATCATCTTTATGTTCTTTATTACTTTGATCCTTCCAGTAATTATATTCTGAATTTTCGTTGTTCTTTGAGTTATTATCATTAGACATACAACAAACCTCCTTAACTTTCATCCTTCTCTTATTAGATGGGCAAACATTGTAATTAAAATTCTTTATCCAACAATTTTATACCTCTAGTTTAACAATGTTTTGTGTTAAGTATGTGAAAAATAATCAATGTATTTATAAAAATATATAAATTAGGGCCGATCAATCTGTGGTTGCATTATAGAACACAGATAAACCGACCCTAACTTTATATTCTAAGTCTCCAAGTATCATTCAACACTCTAGCTTTCAAACATAGCTTTCACTCACAGCTTTTAAGCACAGCTACTAAGCTGTTGGATTAAGCTTCTTTATTGTAAATTCTATTGATTGCACTAAAAATTGCTCTTATAGACGCTCTTGTTATATTAGAGCTCTTTCCAACTCCAAATATAGTCTTGCGTTTATCCTTAGCATCGGCTAATTGAATATAAGCTGCTGCTTGTGCACTAGAACCTTCTTCAAGTGCATGTTCAGAATAATCTTGCACTATTACATCAATTCCCAAGTCTTCTTTAAGTCCATTAAGCACTGCATTAATAGGTCCATTCCCTGTAGAGTCAAATACTTTTGTCTCTCCAAATGCAGTATATTCTATATGTGCCTTGGAACTATATCGATTTTCCTCATCTTCATGAGGGATATCTTCAAATTTTGACTTTCTGAAGTGGTATGGTTCTTTCATTTCTATATATTCTGACTTAAATACATCAAGTACCTCTTCAGGGCTAACCTCACCTTGATTTTCCGAAATTCCTTGAATTACTCTAGCAAATTCTGTGTGCATTGCCTTTGGTAGTTTATAACCAAAGTAATGATCCATAACAAATGCTACGCCACCCTTACCAGATTGGCTGTTAATACGAACAAGGGGTTCATAATCTCTACCAAGGTCAGCTGGATCTATTGGCAAATATGGAACTTCCCAATAACCATCATTTCTCTCTTTCATAGCCTTTATGCCCTTGTTAATAGCATCTTGGTGAGAGCCCGAAAATGCTGTAAACACTAATTCTCCCGCATATGGGGATCTTTGGGGAACAGTCATATTACAACATCTTTCAAAAACATCAATCATTCTATTAACATCACTTATATCAAGCTCTGGATCAACTCCCGCTACATATAAGTTGCCTGCAAGATTAAGTATATCAAGGTTCCCTGTTCTTTCACCATTACCAAATAGTGTTCCTTCTACTCTATCAGCACCAGCCATTAAAGCTAATTCTGTACTTGCAACCCCTGTACCGCGATCATTATGTGAGTGCACACTTACTAAAATCGCTTCTCTATTATCTAAATTTGTAGACATCCATTCAATTTGATCGGCATATACATTAGGTGTATGTTTCTCAACTGTTGATGGAAGGTTAATAATCATCTTATTCTCCTTAGTTGGTCCCCATTCCTTTTGTACAGCATTACAAACTTCTAAAGCATAGTCTAATTCAGTTGAATTAAAGCTTTCAGGTGAATACTCTAAAGTAACCTTACCCTCGAACTTCTCAACATATTTTTTAACAAGCTTTGTGCCTTCTACTGCTATATTCTTAATCTCTTCTTTGTTCTTGTGAAAAACTACGTCCCTTTGTATAGGTGATGTAGAATTATAAATGTGAACTATTGCTGACTTGATTCCATCAAGAGCTTCGAAAGTGCGCTCAAGTAAGTCATCCCTACACTGCACCAATACTTGAATACTAACGTCATCAGGAATTAGGTCTCTATTAACTAATTCCCTCAAGAAATCAAATTCTATCTGTGATGCTGCTGGAAAACCTACTTCAATTTCCTTGAAGCCTATATCCACAAGCATTTGATAAAATTCCAGTTTCTCTTCTACTGTCATCGGATCAATTAGGGCTTGGTTACCATCTCTTAGATCTACACTACACCATATTGGTGCCTTTTCTATTCTTTTGTTAGGCCACTGTCTCTCAGGTAAATGAACTACCTCTAGTTTTTTATACTTCTCATGATTTAACATAAGTTATCCTCCTTAAACACTATAATTAGCATATGACTGTCTTTACCTATCTGTACCATATATAACATGGAGTCGGTAAATCACACTATACTTCTTAAGGATATACAAAGTGGCATTATCTACTTTAATTTTAGTCCCATTTTCATCATTCCTTTTTTATGTATTATCTATAAAGATAAATGCTATAATTAAATTTAAAGTTAATTATAGCATCTTAATTTTTATTATACAATTGTTATTTACTAAAACAATAATTATTATTATTTACTAGTCTAGATTATCACCCATACCACTCTCTACCAATTCTATAATTGTCCTAAGAGCTTTTTCTTCATCATGGCCATCACAGATGATTTCTATTTCTTCATCTTGGCTAACACCAGCTCCAAGAACACCTAAAACAGACTTTAAGTTAATTTCTATTTCTTTTATTCTTAAACTAATTTTAGAATCGAATTCTAGCGCATTCTTACTAAGTAGTGTAGCTGGGCGCAAATGAATTCCAAGTTTATTCTTGACAATTACTTTTTGACTAACCACACTTATTACCTCCAATGCTCTTTAATTTCGGTTTTCTAGTTCAATAAGAATATTCACACTAGAAAATTCAACATTCTCGGCATCAAGCTCAAACTGTATTGGTACACTTCCTCTGTCATCATCAAATTCAGCCAAATCAATATATGGCCTTATATTATTTACATTGATTTTAGATATTTCGCTTAGTAAACCTGTAACTTCAATAACTACAGGGCCTGAGTTTAGAAAGACTACCCTCTTGTTGTCAGGTATATTTCTCGTGGATATTATACTGGTTGGAATTGAAACTTCCTTACTATCAAGCTCTTCAATATCAACATTAATCACTGCATTTTGATGTTCATGAATCAATATCACATCTTCTTTAATATATTCACTAATATTTATTTCGTCTTCTATATCTGCTCTAGCATTATTAATATTGTAAGTAGCTTTAACAAAAGGAACTTTTTCTAATTCTTCTTTTGTACCTGCTATAACAACTTCCTTAGGTTCATACTCAAAGCCAATATATTCATAGCCAAAAGCCGGTTGCCCTTCTAATTCCATTATTAGATTAACAGTTTTCGTCTCTAATAAATTTACCGATATTTCAAATTCTGTATGACTAAAATCTAACTTTTCAGGATCCATAAGGGTTCCGTTATGGTCATAAACCTGTGGCGTTTCTTTAATTGTAAAGGTTTTATCTGCACCTGATACATTCACACGTACAACTACATCACTAACCTTATTAATAACAGACTCGGCACCGCTTAACTGCACAATATTTGGACTAGCTGTTTTTTCACTTATATAAAAGCCCTCTCTCACAGTACCACTTTCTACTATATCAACACGGAACTGTTCAGTAACAAGGTCTTCTAAGGTGATTTCCATTGTTGTTACATTTTGGTCAATAATTTCAATTTGATTATTATACTTAGGCACTGATACTTTTATTTCCATTGCATTAACAATGGATAATGCGTTTAGATCTGCTGTTGCAACAAAATCTGACCTACTTAAATTCTCTACAACAGATCTTTTGCCTTTTACTTCTATGTCAATAACATCCCCTGATTCTATATTATAAACCTTGTCAACTTCATCAAGGGCCTCTTCATTAATTACCGTAACTGGAATATCTGAAAAACTACCAATAATAGCTGGGTCTTCAATATTTATTATAACTAGCCACAGAAGAAATGCAATTAGCAAGGATAAAATTTTAAGATTCAGATTCCTAGTCAGCATTTCTTTCATCTTTATCCTTCCCCTTCCATAATCTTGGTTTTCTACTTTCAACTACTTTATTTTGTAAAACTATCAGCCTATTCCTTAAGTAGTCAGTATCTACATTACGAATTAATGTCCCACCAACTGCTACTGATACTTTTCCTGTTTCCTCTGAAACAACTATTGTTAGACTATCTGTTACTTCACTTATTCCTATAGCCGCTCGATGTCTAGTACCTAAATCTTTACTTAACATTACATCGTCTGATAAAGGCAAATAGCTTGTTGCTGATACAATTCTATTACCTCGCATTAATATTGCACCATCATGTAAAGGGGTGTTTATTGCAAATATATTAATCAATAATTGACTACTTATTTCTGCATCTATACTAATTCCTGATTTTTCGTACTCGTTAAGAGGAACATCCTTTTCTATAACTATAAGCGCTCCAGTTTTGCTTTTAGCCAAATCAAAGGTTGCCCTAATAATTTCATTAACTGTTTCGTCAGAGAAACGCTCAGTTTTATCTTTTGTCTCCATTAATGTAGAGAAAATACTGTTTTGGCCCAATTGTTCCAATGCCCTTCTAAATTCTGGTTGGAACACAATAACTAGGGCTATTATGGCAACATCAATAGTGTTTCCAAATATCCATATAATGGCCTGAAATTCTAATATTGAAGCTATAGTCCACAACAACATCAGGACACCAATACCTTTAAGAAGGGACCATGCTCTTGTTGTCCTAAACCAATTAATCAAATGGTAAATAACGAAAGCGATAATTAATATCTCTATAATGTCTGTTATTCTTATCCTAGGTAATGATAACCACGCTATATAATTTTGAAAGAAATTTCTTACAGCCTCCATGCAACCACTCTCGCTTTACAAATATATTTACACCATTAAATATATCCTACCATAGATACGTGAACTAATCGTCGTAGTCTTCAAAAAACAGGCCATCTTCTGTTTCCCCATCTACAGTTTCCCCATCTACATCATCATAGTAATCATAACTGTCTTCTAAGTTATCGTCTTCGTATAGATCATCACTATATAAATCATCATATTCATTATTTTTATCCAGGTCATCTTTAGGCATCTTTTTTTTGTTTCTTCTTTGAGGATTGATTCTTTTTACATTAAATTTTTCCTCTGCAACAACTATCTTAGGTATCGCTTTTACGTAATAGTAATATTCGTCATCTTCAAACTGAATATGTTCTGACCTCGAATAATCAAGTGCTCTATAGAAAAATTGTATCACTAAGGCAAGCACTGCAGAAACTAGATTTCCTATAATCATTGGGCCTATTTGCTCTGTAACACCAAGGCGTAAGTCAGCAAACAAGAAGCCTAAAATACCTGTTATTGCACCTATTCCGACCGCTATCTCATGTGCATAGTCAAGCTTTAGACGTTTTGTTATATAAGTGAAAAGTATAACAAGGGAAAATATTATAATAGTCATAATCATTCCTTGATTACTAATTAAGCCATTAATTACATAAGTAAAAATCTCTATTGCATCTTCTATAGTATTACCAAATTGCATATTAACAACTTCAATAATTATATCAAAAAGAAAACTAAGAATAATACCACAGGCTGAAGCTATTATTGATATAGGTGTAAAGAATAAACCTAAAATAATTGGTATTATAAAGGGTATATTCAGAATATGTAAAATTGGAATAGCTAGTATTACAAATCCCAACTCAGGCGTAAAATGTAAGTATAAGAAATACATAATTAGTAAAATCACCAATAAAATAAAAGATAAAATTGGAGAAACATGAAACACCTGTAATAAAGAAAGTATAATTGCAAATAAAACCAAAACTGCTGATGGTGTAAAAGCAGATAGCAAAGATAATACTAATACAATAGGAAAAGACTTAAGTCTCTCATCATACCCTATATTACTATTAATAAGTTGAAAAACTATTAACGCAATTATAAATTTTATTATTAGGTCTATATATATTGAATATTTTAGATATAAGTTTTGTATTTTTGATTTAAATTCCAAAAGTGACATCATGTCATTGCCTCCTAAGTTACTTTTTTGCTACATTCTCTGTATTATAAAAGTTCTTTAATTTACTTAAAAATGAGTTATATTCTGTTAGGCCCTTTTTTGTCCTGTTATATTTTATAGTAGCATTAGCCCCGGCAATGATTATATAAAATATTCCTACCATTATATATATCAGCAATATATACTTGCCTATTTCAGTGAAGTTTAGTTTGGTTATATTCAAAATTAGATATTCCATCTGATATAGCGCTGTTAAGCCCAGTATTAATAAAAATCCTAATGTACAACTAACAAAACCCTTAACTACTTGAAGCCGAATATAGTCAAATCTAAAATACTTATTAATTTTTAATTCTTCTTTACCCTTACCCTCTTCGTAGATAGCTAGTTTTGTCATTATTCTTACTTTTTCCTGATTTAACACTATCCTACCTCCAATACCCTTCTAATCTGTATAAAACATAGAATATTAAGCCTATTACAGATTCTTTACACATTATTAGTTATTATAACATAATCACTTTTCATTTACGACCCTTTTTTAATATTTCTAGCTTACATGTTCCCATGCTTTAGTGTGATGATATATACATGCATTGACCCACCCCCTAAT
>CAZUDG010000020.1:0-19861 GCA_964618775.1 uncultured Lachnospiraceae bacterium
CTCTTCTATATAGTCTTTCAAAAGGATATCCCCCTATTATATTAGTTTTTACATTGTATGCTTTATAATTTTAAAATATATCTTATTTAATCTCCTTTAGCTTCGATTACTTCAATATCTTCAAAAAATCCATCTGTATGATGAAACTCATAATCTTTGGTGATAAATATTGCGTGTATCCCATCTATATTATTAACTAACTCCATACCATCATTAAGGCCAAGTGCAAAACAAGTTGTGCTTAGCCCATCACCATCTACAGATTTAGGTGATATAATTGTTACTGATATCAAATTATTTTCATAGGGAAATCCTGTTTCCGGGTTTAATATGTGATGATAAGTTTTCTCTTCAATATTAAAAAACCTTTCATAAATTCCTGATGTAACAATTGACATATCTTTTATATCCATAGTTGCAACTATTTCATTACGGCCTGCAAATGGCTTTTGAATGCCTATTTTAAATGGCTCGTTATTAGGCTTTTCTCCCAGACATAATACATTTCCACCTAAGTTAATAATAGCACTCTTAATTCCCTCAGAAAGCAAATATTCTTTTACCTTGTCTGCAATATATCCCTTTGCTATTGCCCCTAATTCTATAATAGTACCATCATCTTGTAAGGTGATTATATTGTCCTCTAACATAAGCCTATCATATCCTGCATTTTTTATAGCTTGGCTAATTAACTCTTGTTCTGGAATTTTAGGACTTTCTGTTTTAAAGTCCCAAAGGCTTGTCAATGACCCAATAGCAATATCAAATTTACCTTGAGAAAGTTCAGAGTATTGTAATCCATAATCAATAATTTCTCTTAGTTCGTCTGAAATTTGAGCAACGTAAGGATTATCACTTATAGCCAACAATTCGCGATTATTTAGCTTGGATAACTCACTAGTACTTATAGTCCTACTGTAGATACTCTCATATCTATTCACTAATTCCATGGCAGAATCTAAAATTTCTTCATCATCAGAGTCATATAAGGTAATACTAATTATGGTATCCAAAGCGAAAGCTGTCTTGCTAATAGGTTCTTGATTCGTTTGTTTACAACTTACTAACAACATCTGTAATAATATGGTTGTTAGCAATATAAAAACCCTACTATTTATGTTTTTTTTGATTTTATTATTAAACTTTATATTTTCTTCTTTACATTTTCTTGGTTCCATTATAAAATTGTTTATCTCCTTATCAAATTATATTTATTTCAGTTATTTAATGGGAATAACTGAATTGTATATAAGATATTTTAAGGTGTCAAGGTACTAAACCTTTTGCCAATCATTGTTAATATTTTGGCAAGGTTACTATAACTAATAACTTAGTATAGGTTAGCTGCTTAAGATAAGTATTTATTCAATATTAAGCATACTAAACTATAATAATCAAGCAGAGGAGATTTGTTATGAATAATAACAAAAAAAATACAGAAAGAAACACAATTTTAATATCTGTTACAATGATTGCAATCATTATCGTTGGCTCTATAGTTTTAAACTACTTAAAATCACCTGAATACAGAGCTAATAACAATCCTATAACCGATGATGAGAATCAAAACGGCAAGCCAGGAACATTAATTGACGGTACCTATACTGCTCAGTCACCACAACCTTATAATGGTTACACTGGAGTTGTAACTATACAGGTAACTAATGGGAATATCTATTCATTAGTACATGATGCTATGAATGAACAAGGAGAATTAAAAAGTCATTTATCATCTGTTGGTGAGTATGTTATGGTGGAAGGTAATCCAACCTGGAAGGAGCAAGCTCAGTTATTGGCTGAATACGTGATTGAACATCAATCCGTTGATGGCCTTGTTATGGATGATGAAGGGAAAACTGATGCAATTTCTGGAGTTAGCATAAATATTAGTGAGTTCGTTAACCTGGTTCATAATTGTTTAGAACAAGCTTCAAGCACTAAACAATCCGCATTAGTTGATGGCACATATACTTCTGAATCCCCACAACCTTATAATGGTTATATTGGAATTGTAACAATGAAAGTAGCTAACGGTAACATCGTATCATTAGTATATGATGCAGCAAATGAGCTCGGCGAACTAAAGAGCCATTTATCATCTGTTGGTGAATATGTTATGGTGGAAGGTAATCCAACTTGGCAAGAACAAGCCCAGTTATTAGCTGAATATGTTATCGAAAACCAATCTTTAAATGCCCTTGTTATGAATGATGAGGGGAAAACTGATGCAGTAACAGGAGTAAGCATAAATATTGCTGAGTTTGTTAATCTTACTCAAAATTGTTTAGAGCAAGCTGCAAAAGGTAACACCAAGTAAAGATAAGAACATATCAAAAAGGGAAAGACTTTTGTATTTAAAGTCTTTCCCTTTTTTAATATCTTTAATTCACGATAGCATCTATATCTCTTGCGGAGTCGCTTTCTATTTCAATCACTAGCTTATTAGGTAGACATACAATGCTTTCTCCAGATTTTTGAATTGGTTGGTGGTTTACACATATTTGATCTGGGCAAGAAGCATCGATAATTTCTGCATATCCATCCTGTATGCTTAATGTATTATATTTTCCATCACCTAGTTCAATCATATAATTTATATTCTCTGATAAAGAAAACTCCTCGCTAACTTCTCCATCAATCTTTACAATAACCTTATCTCCTTCATCACCAGATGTATATAAATATACAGACAAAGCAATAGCAAGTAATAGAAATGCACCTATTAATATTATATCATTTCTTTTAAACAATTTACCTACCTCAAAACTCATCTAATATAACCGTAAATGGACCATCATTAACAAGCTCAATTGCCATATCTTCACCAAACTCACCTGTTTTAACTATATCTACAGATTCCCTGCATTTATCTACAAAATAATTGTATATTTCCTCACCTTTATCTGGACCAGCTGCCTCTATAAAGCTTGGACGGTTTCCTTTTTTACAGTTAGCATAAAGAGTAAACTGCGACACTACAAGTAGCTGGCCTTCAACATCTTTTAAGGATAAGTTAGTCTTACCTTCTTTGTCTGCGAAGACTCTAAGCTTTATAAGTTTATTTACATATTTGTCTACAATTTCTTTTGTATCTTCTTTCCCTACTCCAACTAATACCACTAAACCTTGACCTATACTTCCTTTGTTCTTGCCATCTATTGTTACTGATGCTTTTGTTACTCTTTGAATTACTACTTTCATTGTTCAAATCACCTTATCTAATTTATTAATAATGTTTTTACAATATCTTTTACAATTTTTAATTTTATTTGATTATCTTATCCAAGAAAGACTCACCATCTAATGTATCATTCAAATTAAAATATTCAAGAATACTACTAGCTATATCCGCAAAACTACCTCTTGTTCCCAGGTTAAAACCTTCTTTAATATTATTCCCATAAACCAGTAGAGGGGTGTATTCCCTTGAATGATCCGTTGATTCTGTTCCTGGGTCACAACCATGGTCAGCAGTTATCATTAAGATATCATCATCTTTCATCAATTCCAATATAGACGGTAGCATCTTGTCAAAATAAGTTAAGGCTTTTGCATATCCATCTATGTCGTTCCTGTGGCCATATAACATATCAAAATCCACCAAGTTGGTAAAGCAAAGACCAGAAAAGTCTTCTTTCAAATATTCAAGTATTCTTTCTATGCCTTCCTCATTATTAGCTGTCTTACTACTAGAAGTAAGTCCCTTTCCCGCAAATATATCTTTGATTTTTCCAATTCCTATTACTTCAAGATCATTCTCTTCTATGATATCTAACATTGTTGTTTTTGGTGGTTGTAGCGAAAAATCGCGCCTTCTTGATGTTCTTGTAAAGTTAGGATACTCTCCTTCAAATGGGCGTGCAATTATCCTACCCACTCCCCATTCATCCTTACATATTTCCCTGGCAATATCACAATAATCATATAAGACTTCTATTGGTACAATATCTTCGTGGGCTGCAATTTGAAGAACACTATCAGCTGATGTATATACAATTAAGTCACCCGTTCTCACATGTTCCTGTCCATAATCATGTATAACTTGGGTTCCAGAATATGGTTTATTACATAAAGCTTCTCTATTAGTCCTTTTACCAAGTTCATCAATTAACTTTTTTGGAAAGCCTTCAGGAAAGGTTGGCATAGGTTTCCTGGATATTATACCCGAAATCTCCCAATGGCCGATTGTTGTATCTTTACCTGCTGACTGTTCTGTCATTCTCCCATAACTTCCAATTAATTCTTTCTCTTTGTTACCTACCTTAACACCATCAATATTATAAAGACCAAGCTTTGCCATATTAGGAATGTTTAAATGTTTGCTCTCATATACCGAAGCAAGAGTATTACTTCCTAGATCCCCAAATTCTTCTGCATCTGGAGCCTCACCTATACCAAAACTATCTAAAACAATTAAAAATACCCTTTTCATAATTTTGTCCTTTCAGGAATATAAATAATAATTAACAAGTCTTAAGTTTCCCTTAATTTTCTAAAAATCCCCCTTAATTGTATTGAATCAAAAAAATGATTATGATATAATCACTAAAAATTAATGTTCTTAAGTAAAGAAGGTGGCTACTTGAAAGGTTTTATAAACAAATACAAACATGGTTGGGTTTTTCTCTACTTCATTATATATATGATTTGGTTTTCCTATCTCGAAAGCTTTAATCATAGAACTTTCATGTCAATACATATACCATTAGACGATTACATTCCCTTTAATGAATGGTTTGTTATACCATATCTTCTTTGGTTTATATTTGTAGCCATAACCGTCTTGTACTTTTTCTTTAATTCAAAAGAAGAGTTTTATAAGTATTTTGCTTTTCTAGCAATTGGCATGACAACTTGTTTAGTTATATATACTCTATGGCCAAACCAACAAAATCTTAGACCTAATTTAAGCACAATGGGTAGAGATAATATTCTTATGAGGATAGTCTCATTAATTTATACTTTTGATACACCAACTAATGTTTGTCCAAGTATACATGTGTATAACTCATTGGGAACACTTATCGCAATTAGCAAAAATTCAAGACTTAGGCATAGTAGCTTGCTTTACTTATTATCTTTTATACTTACAGTATCTATTTGCTTGTCTACAATGTTTATCAAACAACATTCTGCCTTTGACACAATATGCGCCATAGCATTAGCTATGATTGTCTATGTAATAGTCTACTTTTTTGCTGCAAGATCTTCAAACAAAAAACATGCAGGAGAAACACTCAAAGAAAATTTACATGCTAACTAATTAGATATTTAATTTAGCATTGTTATATATCGCAATCTCTGTCTATGGTCTCATTCTTTGTAACCATAGACATTGTTTTTATTAATCAATTAGTTAAATCCAAATATTTTCTGAGCTGCTTTATATCCTGCTTCA
The DNA here is from genome assembly GCA_964618775.1 of uncultured Lachnospiraceae bacterium. Lineage (GTDB taxonomy): Bacteria > Bacillota > Clostridia > Lachnospirales > Lachnospiraceae > JAAYRG01. The sequence continues at coordinate 5,399 of CAZUDG010000020.1, forward strand.
ACAATAGCTTTACCTGGTCTACCTGGCAAATGTAGGGCAGAAGCTAAAACCCCTCTTCTCACTTCTCTATACAATTCTTCATCGCCTTTCTTTAGATAATCCCAAAGGTCATCCTTTTTATTAATACTCTCATCTGTGCCTATTTTTATTAAAAAAACTGAAGAGATGGTCATCATCATCGATACATAATTTGTCATATAGTCTTTTAATTTCTTGCTTTCAAGTTTCATTACATCGTGAGAGTCAATTATTATTTTGCTAACTCGTATTTGTTGATCTATTCTTCCCATCATTACATCTTCGTTAACTGATTGATCGTCTCTTCCAATAAAATAACGATAAAAATCTACATCTAGGTAATATATGGATTTTACATATGGTAATGGTTGATATACAAAGATATTATCCACATAAAAGGTATGTTTAGGCAAGGTAAATCCACAATCTCTAAGCATTTGCGTACGATAAATAGCTGAATGCATAAGAATATATTGATAAATTCTAAAATGCTTAATGTCATCCCAGGTAAAAATTTTATTTACAGGTAAGGCACTTTTATAATTTATTGCTTTTTGTTTTCCAAGATTTACTCTCTCATATACATAGTTTACAATCATTAAATCAAGGTTGTCTTTAGATAATTCCTTTAATTTTGCAAGCAACTCTTGCAAGGCTTCTTCATCTACCCAATCATCACTATCTATTACCTTGTAATACTTGCCTGTGGCATATCTTAGTCCTGTATTTACCCCTTGACCATGTCCACCATTTTCTTGATGTACTGCTTTAATTATGTTTGGATACTTAGCCGCATACTCATCAGCAATTTTACCTGTATCATCCTTAGAGCCATCATTAACAATAATTATTTCAATGTCTTCTCCACCAGTAAGTAAGGTCTCAATCCCTTGTTTCATATACTCTTGCGAGTTATAACAAGGAATTGCAAAGCTTATTAACTTCATCATATCCTCCATTCAATGCTAAGACAAGTTATTATGAATTGCTTTAGTAAAATAATTTATAAACCATTTTAACTTTACAGTTCTTAATCTTTATTTGACTAATTATCTTCTGCATAAGATATATAAACATTACCATATTGTTCAAACTCTTCCTTGGCTTGATTAATATTAATATTTCTTTGACTGTCTTCTACAGGATCATATATGGTAACACTGCTATTACTATAACCGGTAATTAATACATAGTAATTAGGATTCATCTTTGCAATTATTGGCCTATTATTACTTACAAAATACAAGGCTAGTTCTAAGCTAGTACCTGTAAGATTTACATATGAACTTCCGAAATATTCTTGTAGTAATTCGTAGCCACTCACATTAGCTGTATTAGTAATATTATTAAACTTATAATTAATAAGTGTTATTGCACTGTCTTTAAAATTATCACCTGTACGAAGCTGATCTTCTAGTTTTACTTCTTGTATCTGATTACTTGACTTGGTAAAGCCCCTTTCCCATATTATATTTTGGTTAGTATCAAATACAACACCTACCGACTCTTCTGCTTTCGTTATCGCTTGGCCAGCATTTTCATATATTCCTTCTATATTGCCAAGAGCATACACAATATATGACCTTGGATATTCTATTTCCTTTTCTAATCTTAAAGTAGTATCTTGCCTAACAACTGTATTGATAGATTCACTGTTTTCATAAGATTTTCCATTTGCCACAAACAAAGGAGATGTTATATATAGCTGTGGCATTGTTGATTCTAAATCCCTTATAGCAAGACTTACATCATTGGTATTTAAATCCATATTATTAAGAATATTATCGTCTTCAACAGGTATTATATATTTTGTACCTTGTCCTGAACTTATGATTCCTCTCTTTACATTGATTATATTGCCCTCTACTTCTATATCCCTTATATAATATCCATCCTTTTCATATTCCTTTAATATATTTCCCTTAGAATCAGCTATAATGAGTTTGTATATAGGAATTTCCATCTTTCCTTCAATAGTTGTTATTATGTCACTAGTATTAGCCATACCATATATAAAGTCATCCCCAATTATCCCCATTAATTCAATTGTGGCATTATTACTAGTTTTTATTTCTCTTCTATTAGCATTTTCTAAATCATATATAACAAGCTTGTTCGCCAAGCCGGTACTATCCTTTTCCTCCCAGGCAATGTAATGGTTTTCTCTACTATAAATAAAGTTGTCACTAGTTACATCACTTGCAATTTCTTCAAGTTGTTTAGTAAGTATATTGTATCCATATATTGTATCATTGATATGGAAGTAAAATACATCAAGCTCATTAATATAACTAAAATCCCCTACAGTTTCTTTTAAGAACTGGTAAGGTACATTAATTGGAATATATGTTAGTTCCTCAATTCGATTATTTATAGCATAATACCGATATAACACTATGCCAACATAACCTTCATATGCTCCTCGGTTCATGTATCCATATACTAAAAAATCAAGATTACCATCTGGGTTCATATTAATTATATTCACATCGTGTTCAGGGTAGATATCTCTTATTAAATCACTTTCATTTTGATTAAATGAAAATACTTTAACTGCACTGTTATCAATTTGATTAAAATACCAAAGTTCTCTATTAAACACAAAGGCTAGTTTTGTGGCATCAGAATTATTAAATAAGTCTATATCAGTATTGTTAACTAGACCAAGCCTGATATCACTTGTTTGTGTTTCATTTTGATTGTTTTCAAAAACTGATTCCATAGTTCTTTCATAAGTAAGCAAATACATACCTGTAGTTGAATACATAACTCTATAAAATTCCTTCACATAAAAAAGCTCTGTATTTGATTTTACATTTGCCGAGATTATATATTTTAGTTCAATAGATGCATATTCTTTACTTATTTCTTTTATTGTTGGAACTGGGGAACTTAACACATTAGGCAACAGATTGCCCCAAGCCACTAATTCAAATGGGGAATTAATGGTAACGTAGGATAGCGTATCTAAAGAAGGGTTTATCTTCTCCAAGTATCCCAGAATACTATCGTCCTTTTTCAGTGTGGCATTGTGAAAATAGTTCACATAATCAAGTTTCAATTTATAATTAGAGTCATCTATTAATTTAATTCGTGTATAATAATTAATCTTCTTACTTTTACTAGTAACCAAAGTAATCCTGACAGAGTATTCATGCCCCTGTTCTAGCTGGGTGTTAAACTTTATTTTGGCAAGTTTATTATCTGAGATTTCACTTTTTTCTAATGCTTTAATGTTATCAAACTCTATTATCTTATCTTCATCTATAGGGTGTAATTCGTAATCCACTCTTTTGATTTCATAATCATTTTCATCAATACCTATAAAGAAGCTTTGTTCTTCATCAATGGGCGTTATTGATTCTCTACTCATCCTATGGTCAATATTATTACTATAACCATGAAGTCTATTAATTTCCATATCATCTAATATCACTGATATTGTTGGATATGTTGTCTCTCCCATTTTTATTGTCTCTATCTTCTCTTGCCTGTCTTCTTCCTTTATATCTCCACTAAAAAAATAGAGGCTTCCAATAAATACAGTTACTAATATAATTACTTTATATAAATGTTTTAACATAAAAACCATCCTTTTACATGACGACCCGTGAATTAAACAATTATTATCAGTCTAGTTTACTATTTGACATTTTAACATAATTTATTAGATAATCATATAGTTTTGATAGTATCAATTTTAATTTTATCACGATTCTATAAATGAAGCATATATTAATAAATAAAATGTATAGATATGTCAAGGAGGTTCTTATGAAATTCTCTTCACCTGAGTACCCATCATATAATAGTAGAAACAGCAAAAATAATAACAAATCAAATGTTAATTATACTCCAAAAGTAAAAACTCCAAATTATACAACTCCTGTATATAGTGATCCTCAAACCAGTGCTTACTCCACAGTTTCAGCTAATAGTAGAACAGAAGACGTTTATAATTCCAAATCTTCCAATCCTTTAAAACCACCTAAAACTTTTGTTCCTATTAACAGATCTGCCCCAGTTGTACCTACAAACAATCAGCTTCCCCGTAACCCTAGTTCTTATAACAATTGGGACAATAGCAATACACCAGACAATATGTACGATATGTATAATTCTAATAGTGCAAATTATAATGGCCCTGTTGGAGTTCCTTTAATGCCTTTGTATGGATATGATAATTATGAAGATGCTGAAAAAGATTGTGGCTACTTTAGACAACTACATCCTAATACTGCACAAAGAATAATGGGAGAAATTGATGATGAGTGTGATAAACTAGAATATGACGGTAGTGCTATGTTTGATGAATATCCTGATAGAGTACGTCTTGGAAGAATAGTTGATAGAATCTATGAGAAACTAAAAGATGAAATAGAAGAGCCTATAGTATATAGCGAAAGCATTAAACCAGATTCTGGCAATGAAGAAATTGAAACCCTTCAATACCAAAGAGATGGCAGAAGAGGAAATAGAAGACCTCCTGTAAGAAGCAACAACTGGCTTAGAGATTTAATTGAAATATTATTATATCAAGAACTACAAAATCGCAGAAGACGCTACAGAAGTAGACGTCGCTGGTTCTAATAATACTAGCTTGCTAATTATTCGTAAAATAGTAATGGGAACTTTTACTTGTCTGGTGGCAACCCTTGCCAAACAAATTAAAAGTTCCCTTTTTTTTCTTTGTATGATTGATTAATCTTCTTCAATTAAGTCTATTCTTCTTATATGTCGTTCCCCTTCAGAAAAAGGAGTCTCCAAAAAGATATCCACAATCTTTGATGCTAATCCAGGACCAACAACCCTTCCTCCTAATGCTAAAATGTTAGCGTTATTATGGGAACGGGAGGCTTCTGCACTAAAACAATCATTGCATAGGGCCGCTCTTATTCCTTTTATTCTATTTGCCGCTATTGAAATACCTATCCCTGTTCCGCAAATTAATATGCCCTTTTCACACTCTCCGTCTAATATTGCTTGTGAAACCTTTCTTGCAGATAAAGGGTAGTCATAAGACTTGCTGCTACTATTAGACCCAAAATCCTTATATTCAAGATTTCTATCCTCTAAATGTTTTATTATTTCTTGCTTTAACTCATATCCACCATGATCACTACCTATTCCAATCATATGTTTCCTCCTTCGTCTAGCTTATAAACTAGTTTTTTTACTAATAATGATAATTCGGCATAACTATCTTCATACTCTATCAGAGTTCCACCATAAGGATCTTCAACATTTCCGTTTTCTCCTACAAACTCCTTAATTGTATATACGTATTTAGCACTATCATAAATTTCTAGTACACTCATTTTTTGTCTTTCTGTCATAGTTAAAATCAATGTATCCTCATTAATTTCTGAATTTTTCAGTCCTTTTGATTTATGATCCTTTAAGTCTAGATTATGGCTTTTAAGAACAGTATCTGCTTTTGGATTTGATGGTTCCGAAAATAATACCACCAGTCCTCTTGATAAGACTTCTATATCACTGTTTTTCTCCATACTATTGAAAATTGTTGCTGCCATTGGACTTCTACAAGTATTCCCTGTACAAACGAATATTAATCTTTTAAATTTTTTCATCTTAATGATCACACCTTTCCACAAGACCTTTATCTAAAAGTATTTAATCCACATTAACAATATTATAACCAGCAGCTTTTAACAAGCGATTCATAATTGCTTGTCCCAAATTATTATTCTCAAAACTTTCTGTGAAAATATAATCTACTCCATCATCATCAAATTCGCGTAATATTTCAAAAAGCCCATTAGCAATAGTGCCTTCATCTTTTCTTGTACCAATTGTTTTTATTTCACCTTGTTCATAATAATTTATAGTTTCATCTGTTGCGATAATCCCTACCGAGTAGCCTTCCACCGTCTTTTGTTTGGCCTTCTCATTGATTTTACTAATAACTCTATCCATCTTACCTTCAAAAACAATCAAATCTCCTTTAGGAGCATAATGTTTATATTTCATGCCAGGTGCCTTAGCAAGAACATTAGAATCAGGTGACGTTAAGGTCACTGCCTTATCAAGGTTAACATGTCCGATTATGTCCTCAATCATATTTGTTGTTATATAACCTGGTCTTAGTATGGTTGGGATAGGACTTGTAAAATCCACAATCGTAGATTCTATTCCTATATCCACTTTACCACCATCAATAATACAATCAATTTTACCACTTAGGTCATCTATAACATGTTCTGCTCTTGTTGGACTTGGCTTCCCTGAAATATTGGCACTTGGTGCTGCAACATATCTTCCTGATAATTTAATTAATTCATATGCAATTGGATGTGATGGCATTCGAATAGCCACTGTGTCAAGTCCTCCTGTTGTACTATATGGTACCCTTTTACTTTTGTCAAATATTAAAGTTAGTGGTCCAGGCCAGAAGTTTTTAGCTAGTTTAATAGCTGCTTTGGGTGTGTTTTTAGTTAACACATCTAGTGCAGCAAAGTCTGCTATATGAAGAATTAGGGGGTTGTCAGAAGGCCTTCCTTTGGCTTTGTATATCTTGTTTGCTGCTTTTTCATTTAGTCCATCTGCCCCTAATCCATATACTGTTTCTGTAGGAAATGCTACCAATCCTCCATCTTGCAATACTTTTGCTGCTTCCTTCAACTCTTGAATCTCAAAGTTGTCACGATCTATTTTAATTATCTTTGTCTTCATCTCTAACTCCCAGGTCACATCTAAAGTGCTTTTTACCTTTATTCATTTCTTATTTTAACATATGTATCTAATCCTGAGCAAATCGCTTCTGCCATCTTATCTTGGTAACTTTCATCTATTAACAAGTTAGCTTCTTCATTATTTGATAAAAATCCACACTCTACAATAACAATTGGGCATGTCGTATTCTTTAACATGAAGTAAGAAGTATCTGCCTTAGCCAGCCTTTTGTTACCATCATTAATCGTAATCTTTATTTGTTCCTGCAAAATGTTTGCAAATATCTCACTTTCTTGGGAACTTCCAAAATAGAATACTTGAGCACCTTTAACATTTTCTTGTGTAAAACTGTTTTGGTGTATGCTAATTGCAAGAAATGCGTCACTATTGTTCACTATCTCCACACGCTTTTTTAAATCTTCAAGCTGTTTGTTTCTATCACTTTCTCCATAAAGACCAATATCGTCTTCTCGTGTCATAATTACTTTATATCCCAAGTTAGCAAGATAGTCTTTTAACTTTAAGGAAATGCTTAAGTTAACATCTTTTTCTTCAGCTTTATTAACTCCTATCTTGCCTGGGTCTCTACCACCGTGTCCTGGATCAACTACAATTGTAATCCCATTATCTATAGGTATATCTTGACTGTCTCCATCTTGTGTCAAGCTTTCACTATTAGAGTTGTCAGCATCCTTATTACTTTGATTTGTTTTGTTATTTGTTTTGTTGACTAATACAACAATTACAACAAAAACAATTAAGATAATTACTAAAACAAATCTAGTCTTAAAAGATTTTCTTGATATAAGTGAATTGTCTTCTTTTGTTGTTCTTTTAATATTGAGTTCTTTTGGCATACTTACACCCTATAATAATATATTTATATATTATATGGAAAATATAAGTAGTCCTATGAGATAAATTTATATTAATATATTTAAAACTTACATTTACTAATTTATATATTTGGTAATTATATTCCAGATTTCATCTTTTTCTAATCCTAATTTCCAAGCAGCCACACCTGCTAAATCTGATCTTTGTAAGGCTTGAAGTTTTAAATCCAATGATTCCTCTTCTTCTAGCCACATCTTGTATATAAATCCATCTTGTTCATATTCTCCATAGTACTGACCCACGCTACTATCCCATTGGGGTGCAACACCATGAACATCAAATGTATTCTGAGCATTGTTCATACCTAGAGCTTGAGAACTTTCAACATTGCCTGATTTATCTTCTTGCCATAATCTGGCATAAAATGGTAGGCCCATTATAAGTTTTTCTTTTGCTACCATGTTAAGAGTTTTTTCAATTGCACTTTCTACAAATCCTATAGAAGATACCGATCCACTTACATCTGACGTGCTATGGTGCTCGTCATATGCCATGATAATAACATAGTCAGCCACTATTCCTTGTTCTTCTAAATCATAGTAAGAAGAATACTCCATTGGTACAAAATTATCAACGGATAATACCAAGCCATTGCTTCTACATTTGACAGACAACTCCCTTATAAACTGTATAAAATGAATCCCACCTTCTAGAGGAATCATCTCAAAATCTATATTAAGTCCGTCAAGGTCATACTTAATAGCAGAAGCTATTAGTTCATTAATTAATTTTTCTCTTCTTGAAGTATAAGATAAAACTTCGACAATGTTTATCTCTGGATTAAAATCATCTACTAGTGCCCATACCTCAATTCCTAATGAGTGGGCCCTATTGACATAAGTTTCATCTGCTAATGAAGAAATAGTTCCTTCATTACTATTAATACTATACCAAGTCGGTGATATAGTTGTCACTCCTTTTGTTCCTTCTAGGTCTTCTAGTATATAGTTATTAGCATCTTGATTCGTAACTTGATGCCACACTAAATTAAGTGGTCCTGGTTTGGATGTTTGAATATATTCTGCTTCTTCAAAAGAACTTTGTATGGTTTTGTAATATGATTCTGAAGTATGTTTGTTTCTGACAAAACCTATAAGACCATCCCTAGTCATTACCTTACTAAAATCATTGTCATAGATTACTTCATTGTCAACAAATATAAGTTCAGTTGCTTCTTCTAGTTCCATTAGTACTTCACTTTTTATATTATCAGCAACTCTAAGGTCGGTAGCTTTTTCAACACTAGTAAATAAAAAATCGCCCCAATCCTTGTTTATAATAACTCTATTAGGAGATTTAATAACTTCATATTCAATATCTGAATACATGCCAACAAAGTCTATAGATATGTAAAGCATTCCTTCGTTTGTCTTTGTTATAACATGGTTTAATCCATCATTATTCTTATTAACAGAATATCCACTACTTCCTATCTCAGTTCTTATTACTTCAGAAGGTGTAGTGTATATTAAGAGGTGTTCATTTTTATCCCAATAAAATCTTTTGTTAATCAAATTGGTTACTGTCTCGTAATCCAAATAAACTTGATCTTCTTCATACAGGGCCCTTATTTCATATATACCATCTTGGAAGATAATTAAGGATTCATCTTCCTCTACTTGATAATACTCATTTATATCCATGACTTCGTCACTTGGCTTAAATTTTTTAACTAATATTACTCCTATAATAATCATCATTATTATAATGCCAAGTATCGTTGCAAATATTGCCCGTCTAGCTCTTACATTCATATTAACCTCCATGCTTATATCATCATATATATTGATAATTATAACATCTAAATAGTTGTCAGTCATCATAAAACGACAAATTAACAAAAAATCTTATAAAAATAAAATCAACAATAACATCAGCGACATTAAAATCACTGATGTTATTATCTAACTCTTTATTCTTCACCATGTTTTGAGGATTATTAGTGAATGTCTAACAGTATTATTATCTAACCCTTTTAATTTTGGAAGTGCATTTCGTGATATGTTACTTTACCAAACCTTAGGTTATTTTTTGAAATAATTGAATAGTGTCAATTGATAAGTTGAATGGATCAGGTTCATAGGGTATATTAAACATAGGAATTTTATAATGTCTTGACATTTCTTTCACGTCACGTTTTCTAGTAAATGCAATGCCATATTCCCAAAGGTTATTAGCTCCCAAATTACCTGACCTTGTCAAAAAGTTTTCTAGTTGATTATATTTCCAAGCTGCCAAATTACTTATGACAATCTTTTTGTCACATCTTATAAATTCAGTTTTCATTCTATTAATATCTATACCTAAATCCAAAACGATGCAGTCATATCCATGCCCCATTATTTCTGCAATTTTTTTCTCTTTAACATTTTTATAATAATCAATCCCATATATAGAGAATGACTCTTTAGTGGACGTGGCGTTTCCATCTAAGCAGTATAATTCCTCCATATGGCATATTTCGTTGCTAGGAAAACATTCTATATAAGCAGTTTTTACACCTTTACACTCACTCATATAATTGCTTAGTAATATTGAAAAATGGGTGGCTCCTACACCTATATGGGTACCTATTATACCTATTATTATTTTACCTTTCATTCCCATAGGTTTTATTCTTCTTTTATTACGTATAATTCTTATACCCATACTGTATTTTTTAATTCCCTTCTATATCCCTACCTAATAGTTTAAAAAACCTTCCATAAATTCAATGATATTTGAGTTTTGTGCCCCCCTATGTATATTGGGTTCATATGGAATTCTATAACATGGAAGGTCTTGTAAATAACTTGTTGTGTCCATAAAACTTTCGCTATCTAAAAAACTAAAGAGATATTTTATACTTTTTTGGCCGCTAAGTAATTTGATTGCATTTTCTGTATACATAAGTTCCCAGTCTTTTGCGCCTAAAATACAAGCTTTTATATCTCCTTCCAAAAAATCATTTATATTAGTCTGATCTAAAGTTCCATAGTCTCTAATATGAATTTTATATTTTGATATATCTATAGGTAGTGTTATTTTATAAGATGGCAACATTATAGAAGATTTAACTTTGTATATGCCATTACTTAACCTTATATTCTTTTGTTGTTCTAATATTTTATATACATGTTTTGAATTATTCGTTTCGATATATATACTTGATATACCTTTTCGATTTAAATATGAAGTAATAAGAAAAGATAAGTGGGTTGTCCCTATTCTTGATTGTGCACCAGCAATAGCAATTTGGATAGGTTCACTATGGTTAGTGTAGCTTTTAGGACTCTTTAGTTTTTTCAAACCCTTATTATTTAGTGCCAATAATTTATTCTTTAATATATCTATACTAGAATATCTAAAAAATAAATTAGAATTTAGGCATGTCTTAATTATTTTTAATAATTGTTTATCATATGCCTTAAATGACTTATTACCCTTATCCCAGAGAAGTGTTTTAGATTGGTAACTTACACCTGTTACCATATAATAAAGCAATGCACCCACGCCATATATATCCGCCCTTTCGTCAGGTTCTTTCTCTCCGTATAGCTCCGGGGCTGCAAAGCCTTTTGTAGCTGTTTGATATCTACGATCATTTAATTTGTTTTTATATACTGATGCTCCAAAATCAATAAGTTTTACCTGTTGATCTGATATTATTATGTTATTTGGCTGTAAATCCAAATATAGTATGGGATTTTCTAAAGAATATAGATATTGTAATAAATCACAGATTTGAACTCCGATGTCTACAATAACTTCTTCACTAATAATGCCAAGCCATTGTTTACGAAATCCTGGTAGAGAATCGCCTTTAATGTACTGTTCTATTATATAAGAGTAGTGATCGTCCTCTTCAAAATCATATATAATAGGAATACACGTATGCCTTAAATTTTTTAAAATAGAAGCTTCATTTAGTAATTGTTCATGTAAGATATGGTCTTTTTTTATCCTTTTAATAGCTCTTATGGTTTTTAATTTTATATGTTCTGCCATATAAACTTCGGAGCTACCACCACGACCTATCATATTAAGAATTTTGTATTTATTAAACCATATCCTATCTATTTTCTCACCCCTTTCTTCTAGCTCTAATCTAGATTGTTAACTTTAAATGTGAACCTGACAATAATATACAATATTTTTCCAATTTTTTCAATTTGCTAAAACAACGAATTATTCTTGTTTGCTTTATATAAAATAACATTTATCTAGCAATCTATTTAATAGGCAATTATAGCTTTATAGTTGTTTTGTATAAGATAACATCTATCTTTCGACTTTTTATACATTTATATATTTTTTTACATTTATATTCAAATTAAATATATATTAAGTAGGATATATTATACAAAACTCTTAACAAATTGTGTAATTAATGCTGAAATTAATTGATAATGATTACTATAAACATTGCCTTTGCCATAACATTACTAGTAATAACCATTCAATTATAATGTTGACTTTAGAATTATTATTGATTATACTTGTTTACACAGAATAGTAAAAGAATTTCATCATATATTTTACTATAGATGTATAGAACCTTGATATATGTAAATTATTACAGGGCACCCCAAAAGGATGTGATTCTATGAAGATTGAAAAAATTAGTGAAAATCAGATCCGCTGTACTCTTAGTCGAGAAGATTTAGTTGATAGAGAGCTAAGAATCAGCGAGTTAGCTTACGGAACCGAAAAAGCGAAAGCCTTGTTTAGAGATATGATGCAGCAAGCACATTATGAATTTGGATTCAATGCAGAAGATATACCATTAATGATAGAGGCTATTCCCGTATCACCAGAATGCTTAGTTTTAGTTATTACTAAAGTTGAAGATCCAGACGAGTTAGATACTAGATTTTCAAAGTTTTCACCTGATGATACCATGGACTACGAAGATAATAGCTTTGAAGACGGCTATGACGAAGATGATAGTGTTTTTGATGGCAGCGATATTTATTCATTTGATTCTAATGATGACACTTCTGATGATTATTCAGATGACGAAAGTGAATTTGATATTAGCGAAAACTTCTTACCTTTACCAGCTTCAAACAGCAAAAACAAGGAAAACAACAAAAAACATAGTAAGTCTTCTGGATTTCCAGTTAATATAGTTAAAATATACTCTTTTCAGAACTTAGACGAAGTTATTCAAATGTCAAGGGTTGTAGCGGATGTATATGTGGGCAAAAACAGCCTATATAAAAATCCAGTAAATTCAATATTTTACCTTGTCATTAATAGGTCTAGCTATTCATCAGATGAGTTTAATAAAATTGGTAATTTAGTTTCTGAATATGGAGTTTTTCAACAATCAACTTATGCTAGTCCTTATCATTATGATGAGCATTATGAAGTTATTATTAAAGATAATGCGATACAGATCTTAACAAGTTTATAATATTAGGCTTTTTCTAATTGTAACTCAAAAAAACACAGGTTAATTATTAACCTGTGTTTTTATTATATCATAAACAAAAAACGTGTTTATGATCTTGTTGCTCCACTCGCAAATATGAGCAAGCTCACCTTTGCTCATTACGCTTTTATTATATTACAAAACAATTATTGTTCTTTAGCTTCAAGATATTCTGTAATTGAACCCATTAGTTTATCAACTTCCATGCCATGCACAAATGCTGCTTCTTCTAAAGTCTCAGCTTGCGAAGATGGACATCCAACACAATGCATACCATTAGCCATAAGAATATGAACAATTCCTTGGTCTACACTTATTGCTTTAGCAATAGTCATATCTTTTGTTACTTTTGCCATGTATATTCCTCCTAACTATATATATAAACGCATAATTATTTTTCGGTTTCTAATATAGTATAATCCAATAATATAACATCGTCAAGAACATGTTACTTGTAATACATATTATGTCTTTAATATGTCATAAACATAAGGCTTGTTTTTGTTCTTGACATAAACCCTATTTAAAAAACCTAACTTTCTTTCTTCTTCTAGAAACTTTACTTACTGCTGCCTCTTCTCTAGCATTTTGAACTTCTCTTATAGTACGATCAAACTTCTTAAATCGCTCTTCTTCACGTTCTTCCTTAATTCTTAACAGGTAGTCCATTTCTTTAATAATTGAATTAGAAACCTCTTCATTTACCTCTTCAGTTAATATCCCATTGTTTTCATCAAGGGCTTCCATTAATAAATCTTTCATAATAATTCTAAATTGCTCTAGTTTATCAATAGAATTATCTTCATTATTATACCCACTTTCTTGAACGCTTTTCTTGCTAAGTTGTGTTGGTATAAGTATACTTTCATCTGAAAACTCTTCAAGGTTTTTCTCATCACAGGTTTTTTTCAATTCCTCAATACTATCTTGTGAAGAATTGTTTTTCGCTTGTATTTCAGGTATTAACATCTTAATAGCACGAAGTTGATAACCTTTTTCTTTTAAGATTTTAACCGCCTTTAGTAATTCAATGTTTGTATCTCGGTAATATCGATGACCCATTTCATTTCTAGGAATTTCAAGCTCTAATTCACACTCCCAATATCTTAAAGTATGTTGCTCAACATCAACTAACTTTGCGGCCTCAGATATCATATACCGAATTTCATTCATATTCTCACCAAGCCTTTCTCAAAGTACATTAATACTAAAGTAAGATTCATAATCTCATAACAAGCAATAAAGAAAAATAAGTGTAAACCTATTCCCTTCATTTATTTACATTCTTCTTAATTGTGCATAAATGATATTTTCTAATAAAGCGGCTAAACATGCATATAATACACTTAATCTGCTTATTCCCTAATAATTATATCACAGCAAGATTTCATTTCAATAATTCAAACCAAATTATTCCAAGAACTTATCGACCCCAAAAC
>CAZUDG010000020.1:19961-24413 GCA_964618775.1 uncultured Lachnospiraceae bacterium
AAAAAGATAGAGCTCACGCTCTATCTTTCAAGATTTGCAAAGTTCGTATATTCTGGTTGCCAAGCAAGTTTTACTGTACCTGTTGGTCCATTTCTTTGCTTGCCTATAATAATTTCTGATATACCTTTTTCTTCAGAATCATGATTATAATAATCATCTCTATATATAAACATAACAACGTCAGCATCTTGCTCTATAGCCCCAGACTCTCTTAAGTCAGATAACATCGGCCTTTTGTCTGGCCTTTGTTCTACTGCACGACTTAATTGTGATAAGGCAACAACAGGAGCATCTATTTCCCTAGCCAAGGCCTTTAATGAACGGGAAATTTCTGAAATCTCTTGTTGTCTTGATTCTGCATGTTTTGTACCTGACATCAATTGAAGATAATCTATAATTACTAAGCCTAGATTGTTTTCTAGCTTTAATTTCCTACATTTTGATCTTACTTCGCTTACAGAGATACCGGCAGTATCATCGATTACCAGATTAGAATTACCTATTATTCTAGATGTCTCTACAAGCTCAACCCACTCATCATCTGTCAAGTCTCCAGTTCTTAGTGACTGAGAATTTATTCTTGAGTGCATTGACATAATACGCTTAACTAATTGGTCCTTAGACATTTCCAAACTAAAAACTACTGTGGGGATATTTTGTTTAATTGCGACATACTCTGCAATATTTAGTGCTAATGCTGTTTTACCCATTGATGGTCTAGCCGCTAATAGTACTAGATCGGAAGGTTGCAATCCTGCAGTTTTATAGTCCAAATCGTAAAATCCAGTTGGAACACCAGTAACACTTCCCTTGTTCCTAGCTGCTGCCTCTATACTTTCTAATGACTCTACTACTACATCTTTAATGCTGACAACTTCTCCTGTATTACGTTTTTGAAGTATATCAAACACTTGCTTCTCAGCTTTGTCTAAAATATCATCCGTACTACTTTTGTCAAGATAGCATTCATTAGCTATACCTTCTGTTGCTCGAATCATCTGCCTGAGTACAGATTTTTCTTTTACTATGTTGGCATAATATCTAACATTAGCAGATGTAGGCACAGACGCAACCAAATCCCTAATAAATTCTAAACCACTTATATTAGGAGGAACATCCATCTCTTTCAGTTTGTTTTGAAGTGTTATTAAATCTGTTGGATTACCTCCATTATGTAATTCAACCATCGCTTCAAAGAGGACACCATAGCGTTGGTCGTAGAAGTCCTCTTTTATCACAAGCTCTGCAGCTACAACAATCGCATCTTTATCCATAATCATTGATCCTATTACGGACTGTTCTGCTACTAAATTATGAGGAGGAACTTTCTTAATAAAATCTTCATCCATGGTTATAACCGTGCCTTTCTTTAAAGTGATTATCTTTAGAAAGAAAAGCATGAAAAACACTGATATCGTCAGGTATTTCCCATACTTTCCATTAATGATTTCTATTACAAAACCTTATATATTACTCTTCGCTAACTACTACCTTTAACTCCGCTGTTACTTCTGGGTGTAGCTTAACATTAACAGCATGAGTTCCAATACTCTTTATTGGATTTTCTAATTGAAGTTTTTTTCTATCAACGTCTAATTTGAATTCTAATTTTAAAACATCTGCAATTTCTTTTGTAGATATTGAACCAAATGTTTTTCCACCTTCTCCAACTTTTAACTTTACATCAACTTGGATACTTTCAATTTTATTAGCAATTTCTTGTGCTGCTTGTAATTCTTCTTCATTTTGTTTTTGAATTGCTGCTAATTTATTTTTAAGTCGATTTAAATTCTTGTTAGTCGCTTCTACAGCATATTCTTTTGGAAGTAAAAAGTTTCTTGCATAACCATCTTTTACCTCAACTATTTCACCTTTTTGACCTATCTTTTCTAAATCTTTCATTAATATTACTTTCATAATGTACTCCTTCTTTTTTTAGTTATAAGTCACCTTCATCTTGCATGACTTGTAGGGTATCTTTAATTTTATTAATAGCTTCATTAATATCCATATCTTCAAACTGGGTTCCTGCAGAACTTAAATGGCCCCCTCCACCGAATCTTTCCATAATCAATTGCACATTGACTTCATCTATAGATCTGGCACTAACATAAATCTTGTTATTATATTCGCTGAGTACAAAAGAAGCTTTGACTCCAATTATATTTAACAATTCATTGGCTGCTTGTGCCCCTACAATAGTGGGATTCTCCTCATCATTATCAGGAAGATATGTAATTGCATAATTATTTAAAAAGATTTCTGTTTGACTCATAGCTTGAGCCTTTAATCTATATTCACCCATATCACTTCTAAATGCTTTTCTGATTTTTGTAACGTCTGCCCCATTACGTTTCAGAAATGCTGCTGCTTCAAAGGTTCTAACTCCAGTTTTTGTTAAGAAGTTATTGGTATCAATCATAATACCTGCATACATTGCATCTGCTTCAGCTGGCTTTAATCTAACACCATCTCCAATATACTGAAGGATTTCTGCCACCATTTCACAAGTTGAAGAAGCATATGGTTCTATATATGATAAAGATGCATTATTAATGGACTCTCCTGTCTGTCTGTGATGGTCCAATACTACAATTGTATTGGTCATGCTTAATAATTCTTCACACTCAGTTAGTTTTGGTTTATTTACATCAACTACTACTAATACTGTGTTATTATCAACCATATCCAATGCTTGTGGATTTTGTAAAAACATATCATCGTCATAATCAGGACTATTTATAAACCTAGATAAAAATGGCCTTACTGAATTTGTAACTTCATTAATTACTACATGAGCTTTTTTATTTAACTCTTTAGCTACACAATATATACCTATAGCCGCTCCAAATGAATCAACATCTTGAAGAGCATGTCCCATAACAATTACTCTATCCCTTGTTTCAATAAGTTCTTTTAAAGCATGTGCTTTTACCCTAGCCTTAACTCTTGTGGTTTTTTCAATTTGTATACTCTTACCACCATAATAGTTTACTCTCTCACCACTTTTTATTACTGCCTGGTCTCCACCTCTACCAAGGGCCAAATCCATTGATGCTAGTGCATAATCATAAGCCTTTTGGTATGAACTTTGATGTACTCCTATACCAATACTAATTGTTACAGATAGGGTGTTGCCAATATTCACATTACGAACTTCATCTAACAAGCTAAATTTACTGTTTTGTAGCTCTAGAAGATACTTTTGTTTAAACATAAATATATATTTGTCTTTTTCAAGCTTCTTAATTATTGCGTCAATACCTTGCATATATTTATTAATTTTACGATCTATTAAGGCTGCTAACAGCGAACGCCTTACGTCATCTGAGCTTCCGATAACCTCATCATAATTATCAAGATACAAAAGACCAACTACCATCTTTTCTTCTTTGTTCTCTCGCTTTAATCTAGTTGTTTCAGTAATATCATAAACATACATTCCTATTAAGCTATTATTAATATCCGTATTAATTATAAGACTATCATTTGAATCTATATCATCAAAAGAAATCTTTCTTAAAATAATTTCATAGAATTTATTGTTTTTTTCTGCCAAAATCTTTGTATCATTAATATCAGTAGGAAAGTTCTCTGGTCTTACTTCATCAAATATATTACTGATTGATAGTGATGCTTGTCTTTCATTTTCTATAATGTCATAAAACTCATCATTTCCCCATAGCATCTTCCCATCATAGCCTAATATGCCATAAGGAAGTCGTAATTCCTTTAATAACCTTTTCTGTGCTTGACTGTAATTACTACCAAATTGAGTAAGCTCTCTCAGAACATTAGGTCTTCTAAATAGAAAATGTATCAAAATTACTGCAATATATAATACAGTAGTAATGAGCATTATATGGCCCGCCGTACTAGAAACTACATACAATAATATAATCAAAAATACAAATACAGCGATGACAGCAATTTGACTATATATATAATTACGATATAACTTTTTTTCCTTCTGATTATTACTCATTACAATGCTCCTTAAGATTACATAAATCAGTTACCAATCACAATGCATTGAATAGTATTATACCATTAGAATCACATAAATTAAAGCCTTTTTTATTATATGAAAACTATTAAAGCCCTTGAAAGAATCAAAGGCTTTAATAATATATTATTAAATAAATAATAAGTATTTAATTTTTATATCTCTGTAATAATAATTTAAATTTAATCTACAGTATAAGGTAATATAGCAACATGTCTAGCTCTTTTTATAGATACTGTTAGAGCTCTTTGATGTTTAGCACAAGTTCCACTAACTCTTCTTGGTAGAACCTTACCTCTTTCAGATATATACCTTCTTAGTTTATTAAGATCTTTATAATCTATTCCAGTATAGTTTTTATCTGCACAAAATTCGCACACTTTTTTTCTTCTACGAGGTCTTCTTCCTCTATTATTATATGCCACGTCCTAACCTCCTTCTTGCCA
>CAZUDG010000021.1:0-9989 GCA_964618775.1 uncultured Lachnospiraceae bacterium
GGCTGGATTTTCTGAATATGAATGTAAAATGATTCTTATTGCTGGTTACTTACATGATCTTGGAAAATTAGCAATAGATCCTAAAATATTAGAGAAAACTGGAAAGTTAAGTAGTGATGAGTTTAATATAATGAAATCCCATACCTATTATACATACCAATTACTTAATTCAATTCCCCAATTCTCCACTGTTAATAAATGGGCTTCTTTTCATCATGAAAAGTTGAATGGAAAGGGATATCCTTTTCATCTAGATAGGCATACCTTAACAACAGGTTCAAGAGTCATGGCTGTGGCTGACATCTTCGCTGCTATAACAGAAAACCGTCCATATAGAGAAGGTATGTCCAAAGAAGAAACATGTAGAGTACTAACTACCTTATCAAAAGATGGGTCAATAGATACCCACCTTGTTGATCTTGCCATTGATAATTATTCTGTTTTATCAAAAATCCGAGAAGAATCACAAAAGGCAGCAAAATTGAAATATCTTGAATATGAAAACTTTTAGCCTCAAATACATAGGAGTGTGACAATTTCTTATAGTTATTAATAGCTTTTGAGGCCAGTCCATTAGGTCAACAATATAAGAAAAAAGGCTATGTTGCAGGTGATACGGCACCTGCGACATAGCCTTTTAGGGACTACATTTTATTGCTTATTAATAATATCTTTAGTCTTCATTAACCTAGTAATCGTAGCTCTTTCATTTTCATCTAGTTTTAGTCTAATATATCTTATTGTTTCTTCCAGGTCTGGTATAGTTCTATACTCTAATGCATTCACTCTTCTTCTAGTGCCTTCAATCTCATCTGCCATTAGCTGACATGCTTTTTCTATTTCTGCCAATTCTAATAGCTTTGGCATTATCTTATAAAGCTTAGTAATTGCATCATCTAATTCTGATGAGGTTTGTGCAAGACCATAAGGAAATATGCTACCATCGTCTTCTTCAAGTTTTCTTTTAAAACTCATAACTGGTACATTAACACTCATAATATTCTTCTTCTTAATATCAAGTGTAATCTCTTCTATAGGTATAGCAACTGCTTCACCTAGCATTTCAGGAGACATTACTGCACTGGCTTGTAAAAACTCTTTAAAAGAATCTTCAAGTTCTTTTTCAACTTCAACCCTTAATTGCTTATTCTTCTTGATTAGCTCAATGAATCTTCTCATAAGTTCATCTTGCTTATCTTTTAATAACTTATGACCACGAGTTGCTGTCGCAAGCCTTCTCTTGGTATTAGAAAGCTCCATACGTGTAGGGTTAACATTTAGCCTAGCCATTTACTCAACCCCTTTATTATCCTGATCTTCCGGAAGATATTTATCAATTAATCTATCATCTATTCTCTTAAGTTCATTTCTAGGAATTATCTTTAGTAGTTCCCAGCCTAAATCTAAGGTGTCGCCAATTCCTCTGTTTTTATAAAATCCTTGGTCCACATATTTCTTGTCAAACTCTTCTGTGAATTTAGCAAATGCCTTGTCTGTATCTGATAGTGCCGATTCACCTAGTATTGTTGCAAGCTCCCTTGCTTCCCTACCAGTTGTATAAGCAGCAAACAATTGATTCATTGTATCTGCATGGTCTTCTCTAGTTTTTTCTTGGCCAATACCTTTATCCTTAAGTCTTGATAAAGATGGTACAACATCAATTGGTGGTTCGATACCTCTCTTATATAAATCTCTTGAAAGAATTATTTGGCCTTCTGTAATATATCCTGTTAAGTCAGGAATAGGATGAGTAATATCATCTTCAGGCATGGTTAATATAGGAATCTGAGTAATTGAACCATTCCTTCCTCTAATTCTCCCTGCCCTTTCATAAATATTGGCAAGGTCAGTATATAGATAGCCTGGGTATCCTCGTCTTCCTGGAACTTCTTTTCTAGCTGCAGATGTTTCTCTAAGGGCTTCCGCATATGTTGTCATATCTGTCATAATAACAAGGACATGCATATCATGTTCAAATGCTAAATATTCTGCACATGTTAAAGCCATACGAGGAGTTGCTATTCTTTCAATTGCAGGGTCATCTGCTAGATTCATAAATACTACTGCCCTATCAATAGCCCCTGTTCTTTTAAAGTCATCAATAAAGAACTCAGCCTCTTCAAAGGTAATACCCATAGCAGCAAATACTACTGCAAACTTAGTATCTGTACCTAGTACATTGGCCTGTCTTGCTATTTGAGCAGCTAGTTGGTTATGAGGCATTCCTGAACCTGAAAAAATAGGTAGTTTCTGTCCCCTAACTAATGTGTTTAGACCATCAATACAAGATATACCTGTTTGGATAAATTCATCAGGATAGTTTCTTGATACAGGATTAATAGGTACACCATTAATATCTATCCTTTTCGAGGGTATAAGGTTAGGTCCATCATCCATAGGTCTTCCTAAACCATCAAACACCCTACCTATCATATCAGTAGAAACACCTAGCTCAAGGGGCCTTCCAAGAAATCTTGCAGTTGTACCTTTTAAATTAATACCGGTACCGCCCTCAAAAAGCTGTATCATAGCCTTGTCTTCATCAAGTTCAAGAACTCTTCCTCTTCTTTTTTCCCCTGTCTGCAATTCAATTTCCACTAACTCTTCAAATTTAACCCCAGAAACTCCTTCTACTATCATTAAAGGGCCAACTACCTCTTGTACCGTTTTATATTCTTTAAGCATCAAGGAAACCTCCTTTGCTTATTAAATCATCTATTTCTTTTGTTAGTTCTTTTTTAATGTCATCTATTTGGTCAATATCTTCTTCTTTTAAATATTTAGCCCTTGAAATTTTCTCTCTTACTTCCATATCCATTATATCCCTAAGTTCTACACCTTGTTCTAAGGCTCGAAGGCCTTCATCATAAAGGCTTAGAATTATTTTGAACATTTTATTTTGTTTTTCTAATGAACAAAATGTATCTATTTCATGGAAAGCATTTTGTTGCAAAAAGTCTTCTCTTATGGATTTTGTAACTTCCAGTTTTAGCTGATCTACTTCTGAGAGAGTATCTCTACCAACTAACCTAACGATTTCTTCTAATTCTGATTCATCTTGTAATAGATTCATAGCTTTTATTCTATTAGCAGAAAACTGTTTATCAACGTTTTCATCTAACCACTCGTCTATCTTATCTTGATAAAGGGAATAAGAATCCATCCAGTCAATAGCTGGGAAATGTCTTCTATATGAAAGTGAGTAATCAAGACTCCAGAACACTTTTACAATCCTAAGGGTTGCTTGGGTAACAGGCTCAGACTTATCTCCACCTGCAGGTGAAACTGCTCCAATTATTGTTACAGCTCCTTCTCTATTATCATCTCCATAACATATAACCTTACCCGCTCTTTCATAAAAGTCTGCAACACGGGATGCAAGGTAAGCTGGATAACCTTCGTCTCCTGGCATTTCTTCAAGTCTACCAGACATTTCTCTAAGTGCCTCTGCCCATCTAGATGTTGAATCTGCCATAACTGCTACTGAATATCCCATATCTCTAAAATACTCTGCTATTGTTACACCTGTATATATTGAAGCTTCCCTAGCTGCAACTGGCATATTAGAGGTGTTGGCTATTAGTACTGTTCGCTTCATTAAAGATTCACCAGTATTAGGGTCTATTATTTCAGGGAATTCCATAAGAACGTCTGTCATTTCGTTACCACGTTCTCCGCAACCAACATATACAACTATTTCAGCATCTGCATACTTTGCTAGTTGATGCTGTACAACTGTTTTACCTGAGCCAAATGGACCAGGGATAGCTGCTGTTCCTCCCTTAGTAACTGGGAAAAATGTATCAATTACTCTTTGGCCTGTAATAAGTGGTGTTGTAGGATTTATCTTTTTCTTATATCCTCTACCCTTTCTTACTGGCCATTTTTGCATTAGTTGAAGGTTAGTTTTACCATCTAGTGTGCATACATCATCAACTACTGTAAATTCACCTTCTTTTATATCAGTAACTTCCCCTGATATTCCAGGAGGTACCATAATCTTATGGACTACTACCTTCGTTTCCTGAACGCTTCCTATCACGTCTCCCTGTGATACCTTATCGCCTACTTTTACACTAGGTATAAACTCCCATTTCTTTTCTCTATTGAGACTTTTAACATTCGAACCTTTTGCTAGAAAATCCCCTTCTAATGCTTGCATCATGTCTAGAGGCCTTTGAATACCATCAAACATAGTCTCTATTAATCCAGGTCCTAACTCTACTGATAGGGGTTCACCTGTTGTATATACAGGATCCCCAGGACCTATTCCTGTAGTTTCTTCATATACTTGAATTGAGGCCCTATCTCCACGCATTTCAATAATTTCACCAACTAGTTTGTTGTCTGAAACATTTACAACGTCATAAATATTTGCCTCATCCATCCCCTCTGCAACTACTAAGGGGCCAGATACCTTAATTATTCTTCCTATCTTCAAGATAACCTCTCACTTTCTATAAATATATTTGTTCCTACGGCTTTTTCGACGCTTTTATTTATTCGATCCATTCCAATATTTAGTGTCCCTTGATTACTAGGGATAAGAATAACCGCAGGGATTATCTCTTTGTCATAACGCCCTATAGTCTCTGGAATCATATTGGCAACTTGCTCTGTGATAAATATAATTCCATAATCTTTATTGGCTAAAGTTTTCACTGTTTTTGCAGCTAAGACTTCATCTGTCACCGTAAATACATCAACACCTAAAGCCTTAAAGGCTAAAACTGAATCTTTGTCTCCTATTACTCCAATTTTATACATATAAATCACGCACCCTTTCTCTTATAAGTTCTGGAGAAAGCTTGTTTAACTTAGCTACCAACACAATTCGAAGAGTTTTGATTTCTGCTTCTTTTGCTAATATATATGAAAAAATTGGTTCTGGTCCAATGTTAATATACTTAGAAGGTATGTTTAAATCCATTAAGTAATCATCCATGTATTTTTCTAAATAAGATAATCTTCCTGTTTCCTTATATGAATCTAAACCTCTAATAAGACAGTTACTTATTCTTGAACCTTTAAACCTATTAATCACATCTTCAATCTCATCATCATACCCAGACAAAAACTTATCTTTTTCTATATTCCCATTATTCAAAATAACATCTTCGAAAAAACTAATAGCTTTTTTTTGCTTTTTTAATCTTATAAATGACAAGACATTTGTAAAATCAATCAAATCCTTAACATAATTGATAAATAATTCTATATTTGTTTTTTTAGCCATTTTATAAAAATGGTTAAAATAGTGCTTATCAAATATAATATCAATTCTTTGAGGGTCTTGCCTTTCTTCAAAGTCCGCCCAGGCTTCTTTTACTGCACTCTCATATTCCCCTGGAAGCTCACTAAAATCTTGTTCATTATATGCCATCTCAATAGTCTCACAGGAAGTAATACCTGCGTATATATACAAATCTGCAAGATACTTTTTGTAAAGCTTTGCTTTTAACATAACCTTCAAATTATGGTAATCATATTTGAGAGCTAACAAGTCAACTATAATAGGGTCTGGTGAAATATCCCTCATTAGTCTATATACGCGTATTAACTCATTGGTTAGGATCTTATCATAATCAGATGGTTTTGAAACATCTGTGAAAGACCCTGCATATTCTGTTTCATTAAGTAACTTTAGGGCATCTTCAACATTGTCAGCATCAATCATTCTATCTATTTTTTCTTGGGAAAGGAGTCTGGTTTCAATGACTTTCGTTCTTGTAACACTTTGAATGAAATCTGACCTCTTCATGAAATCACTCCTCTTCTTGGAAAAGCGCTTTTGCAACTTCTCCTTCTAAGTCTTCTCTCATGAAATCTACAAGAGACTCAAAAGAGTAATTTATAACTATATTGCCATCCTTTAACAAAAATCCTGATTCAACGCTTTCTTCACTGGAAACAGAAACATTCAATCCTGATTTTTCTATAGCATCCTTGAATTTCTCTGGTGCAACAATTTTTTCAGAACCCTTTAAAGTAGTATCTTCTAAATTCCTCTTAAGAAAACTAAGATATGTATCCTCATCAATATCTCTTAAGCTGTCTTTAGCAAGTTGAAAAGTCTTATCTAATACTTGACGTTTAACCACTAGTTTTTCATCTCTGATTTTCAATTCAACTTCTGACTCTAATCTACTTTTTAGCATTTCAGCTTCTTTATTAGCTTCTTTAATTATTGCCTCTTTTTGTGTGTTAGCTTCTAAAATCCTAGATTCAACTAATTCTTCATTGTTAGCTCTAGCTTCTTCTTTTATCTTAGCCGCTTCCTTTTTACCATCTTCAAGGATTTTGTTGATCATGTTATCCAAATTAGACATACTATCACATCCTTATTATTAGAAGCTTACTGTATTTACAAGAATTAAGGAGATTACAAATGCTAATAAAGCATAAGTCTCTACCATTACTGAAAAGATAATACCTTTTGTTGCTTGTTCATCATTTTTAGCTAAAAGATTAATACCAGCTGTTGCCACTCTTCCTTGATATAATGCTGATATCCAACCTCCTACTGCAACTGGAATACATGCCATTAACAAATATAAACCTTGTGCTAAAGGCATTTCCGCACTTAATTGATTTAATGCTAATAGGGCAATAACGAAACCATAAAGTCCTTGTGTTCCTGGTAATAATTGAAGTACAAGTGATTTACCAAACTTCTCAGATTGCTCTATCATTAAACCTGCTGCTGCCTCGCCAACCATACCTACACCTTTTGCTGAACCAATACCTGATAATAATACTGCTAATACGGCACCCATTGCACCAAACACAACTCCACCATAACTTACAAAAAATTCTGACATTTATATAGTCCTCCTAACTATTTTATGTTAATATATTTTGTTTTACTTCTTAACTTCTTAAAAGCTTTTCCGCCACCTTCATAAAACTTACCAAAGAATTCTACATAGGTAAGTCTAATGGAATGAACATATGCGCTTAATAAAGATAAGAATAAATTAAACGATTGACCTACTAAAAATACAACTATCCCAAATAATACTCCAATAACACCCATACCAAACAACATATAGACCATGTCATTTATTGCTGCTGCTATAAAACCACCAGATAAACCAAGGGCCATAAGCCTTGAATATGAAACAAAATCTCCTACATAACTTGAAATTCCATATAAGCTATACAAGCCTCCACCTAACCTAGCTCCAACATTAGACGACTCTCTTCCACCTGTTAGTATAATCCCAACCATTCCAATTACCATAACATATAAGGATATCTTGCTAATAATGCCAGGTAGGGTAATTTGGGTCCCAATAAGAACCAGAATTCCTCCACTAAGAGCCATATACCATAAACCAGAATCATAAAACGCATCTAGTGGCTTACCATCTCTAATATTCATATATGCATTAATTCCTAGCCCTGTATAAATATGAACGATACCAAAGCCCATAGATATAAGAAGAACTTCAGTATACTGGACTGACGGCTCCAAAATCCCTGTTGGTATAGAGAAGGAAAAGAAAGATCCATATATTAAGCCCCATAAAATTATAAAAAAACTATGATAATAGAAAAACTTAATAAAATCTTTTTGCTCTTCACTTAAGTTCAACACCTTTAATGCAACAATTATTGCTATTAGGAGTATTAATCCATATCCCACATCTGCTACCATCATTCCAAAGAAAAACGAATAAAATGGTGATAATAATGGGGTTGGATCAATTTCATTATATTTAGGTAAAGCATACATATTGGTTAGAGACTCAAATGACCTTGGCCCTTTGGAATTCTCAAGCAAAATTGGGACTTCTGGATCATCATTTATTGCTTCTTCCACTTCAATACAATAAACATTGCCCAGAGTTTTCTCAACTACTTCTTTAAATTCCTCACTCATCTTAGTTGGGACATATCCTTCAATAATATCTACACTATCACTTGTTAAGAAGTTTTCTGAGGCAGATGCCCTAAGTTTCACATTCATCAAGTACTCATATACTATTTGAAGGTCTGGTACTTTGTCAGTAAGCTCTTTTAATTTAAGCTCGCTATCGGCTATTGCTCTTTCTTTTTGTTTTATTTCGTCTTTTAATAACTCTATAACTTCTCCAGGCTTATCATCAATTCCTAGAGATATCTTAGAAAAACCACAACCTCTGAATGAATCTTTTATTAAATCACTTTCTTCATCGTTAGTGATTGTTAATACATAGAGGTTCTCAGTGTCTTCACTTATTATCTCACAATAAGTATATTCAGTAGCCACTAGTGCTTCTTCTATCCTTTGTTTTTGCTTTCTTGGAACTGTTCCTAATACTAATTCAACTTGTTTTATTGACTTAAATTCACTAATTGGAGTATCTAATCCAACCCAATGTTTTAATTCGTTAATATCTCCATCTAGCTTTTCTATATCAATAGATAACCTTTCTATATTAGAGTTTAAATCAAAGATTTGCTCGCATATAAAGTTATAATCTACTTGTGAAGCCTCTTCTTCTAATTCAGTAAATTCTAAGGTTTTCATACCTTCTCGCATGGCTTTTAATGGAGATTCTTTATCTTTATACCTGTCTAAAATCTTTATTCCATAAGCTACCAAGCTTATTCCTTCTTTAATTGCGACTATGCTTTCAGGCTCCTTAACATTATCCAAACCATAATCCTTAAATTCTTCATCCTCTTTTAAATCTAAGAAATGAACATAAGAAAATTTTTGTAATTGACTTAGAAGGTTTTCTCTTTCAGAATTAAAGACAAGCAAGTTGAATTTACTCATTTTAGCTATTGCCATTTATATTCACAACCCTCTCCACAATAATGTTAACTGCCTTGACCAATTTATCCTCTCCAAGTTTTAGAATATTCTCAGCTTCAGCCCTACCTTTTTCTAAAATAGGCTGGGAAACCAACTCGCCTTCTTTAATTGATTCTTCTTTTATTCTCTTAGCTGACTCTTCTGCTTCTACTATAATTCTCTCATATTCTTGTTCAGCATGGTCTAATGTTTCTTCATTAGATTCTCTTGAAGCATCCTTGGCCTCTTGTATCATACTTCTTACTGCTTCTTCAGCATCCTTGATGGACTTAATTGCTTCCTTAGCCATCAATTCACCTCCTCACTCATGAATTTGTATTGATTTATAAACAAAAAAAATATTTCATTATAGACTTATATGAATTGTTTCTGAAATCTTATATGCACATTTAGTAATAATAACTATATTTGTGCATTACCTATACCATTCTAATATATAACTTGATTATTTTCTACCCTTTTATTAAATAATTGCAAATACAATAAAAAAAACCTCCCCCAAAAAGATTTTAATCCTTTTGAGAAGGCTTAATTACAATTAATTTCATTTTGTTTTTAGTCAATATCATCCCTATCATTGACATCATCATCTTCATCAACATCAAAGTAATCCGTGTCTTCAAGATGTAAATTGACTTCAATACGAACCAAAGAACGACGCATAGAAAGTTGAAATTGCTTAAGATGAGTATCATCTGTTTTTTCTATAATAGCAATTTCCGCTTCTTCCTTGTCTCTTTTTGCCCGTTCTAAATCTATTTCTTCTGGATGCTGTGCTATAGTAGAGAATATATTGACACTTGTATCATTTATTTCGGCTACACCACCAAAAACTGCAAGAAGCTTCTGGGTGCCATTATTAACAATTTTAAGGATACCATCACCTAATACTGTTGAAATTGCTTCATGGCCAGGAAGGACACCAAGATCTCCGTCAATACAACGCATAGTTATACTGTCGGCCTCTTCTTCAAATTTAACACCACGAGGTGTAGTTATTGTTAAATTGAGTTTTTTATTTGTTGATTTATTCTCTTCTTGTGCCATAACAATAATCATACCTTTCTTAAGCTAGGTGGATTGTTTTCTAGTTTTCTTGTGATTTTTTATATTTTTCTACAACCTCATCGATGGTTCCAACATTTAAGAAATATCCTTCTGGAATATCATCATGGTGGCCATC
>CAZUDG010000021.1:10089-11525 GCA_964618775.1 uncultured Lachnospiraceae bacterium
ACTGCCTGTACAGAAGTAATGGACCCAGAAGAAGTTGATGTAATACGCTCCTCTAAGGCTCCAATTTCTGTTGCAAGGGTTGGTTGATAGCCTACTGCACTTGGTGTACGACCAAGTAAAGCCGATACCTCTGAACCTGCCTGAACAAATCTAAATATATTATCTATAAAAAGTAATACGTCTTGGTGTCCCTTATCCCTAAAATACTCTGCCATTGTAAGTCCCGTAAGACCTACTCTCATTCTAACTCCAGGTGGCTCATTCATTTGACCAAAAATCAAAGCAGTCTTATCAATTACACCAGAGTTTTGCATGTCATAATAAAGGTCGTTACCCTCACGGGTACGTTCACCTACACCTGTAAACACAGAATAACCACCATGTTCTTGTGCAATAGAGTTGATCAATTCCATAATTAATACAGTTTTACCAACTCCCGCACCACCAAATAGACCAATCTTACCACCCTTTGGGAAAGGGCAAAGAAGATCAATTGCTTTTATACCAGTTTCTAGCATTTCAGGTTGAGCTGTTTGCTCTGTTAGTGGTGGTGGATCCCTATGAATTGACCACCGCTCCCCACTTTCTATCTCTGGTTTATTATCAATAGGCTCACCTAGCACATTTACCATACGACCTAAAACCTCTTCACCTACAGGTACAGAAATTGGAGCCCCTGTATCAACAACTTCGAAACCTCTCTTTAGCCCATCTGTAGGATGCATAGAGATACATCGTACAGTGTTATCTCCAAGATGTTGCATAACTTCTAAAACTAGTGTTTCATCATTAAGTTCTACTTCAATAGCATTATATAAAGAAGGCAGGTCATCTTCAAATCTAACATCAATTATTGAACCAATTACTTGAGTAATTTTACCTATATTATTATCTGTCATCTTTTCCTCCTTTACTTAAAGCAGTTGCACTTCCTACAATCTCATTTATTTCTTGTGTTATCGCCGCCTGACGCTTTCGATTATACTCACGATTTAAATCTTCTATTATCTCATTTGCATTCTTGCCTGCCGAATCCATATTGACCATACGGGCTGCTTGTTCACTAGTATGGGATTCCGAAAATGCTCTAAATATATTCATGTGCAAATACAAGGGAACCATTTTATTAATAAATGTATCAAGATCAGGTTCATATTTCTTATAAATGTTATCACTCTTATAAGAATCATCCCTCTTGTAAGAAGCATCGCTCTTATAATAAGTATTTTTATTATTATCTTCTTCAATTTTAATGGGCAATAATTTCTCAACCATAGGTACATGAGTTAACACATTTTCAAAGTGGGTATAAGCAATAAACACTTCATCAACCTCACCAGATAAATACAATTCCCGTGCTTTACTTGCAAGGTTTTCTGCACCGTAATACACCTTAGAATCTGATACGTCAACTATTGCATGTATAATATTCTTAT
>CAZUDG010000021.1:11625-14890 GCA_964618775.1 uncultured Lachnospiraceae bacterium
ATTATTTATTCTTTTCTTTATATCTCTAGTCGAACCCATGATAGTGCCTCCTTAGATATAATCACATTTATCTTTTACCTCTATTATTAATTTATCTATTTTTTCGGTAAGTTCTTCTGAAACCTCACCTTTTTCCTTGATTTCTTCTTTAATATGTGGTGAATGCTTATCTACATAGCGTATAAAATCTCTCTGGAATTTTCTAATGTATTTGATTTCTATGTCAGACATATGGCCATTACTCAACATATAAAGTATCAAGATTTGATTTATAACATTCATAGGCTTATATTGTGGTTGTTTAAGAATCTCTACAATACGTTCACCATGATTTAGACGTTCTATGGTATCTGGATTTAAATCAGAACCAAACTGAGAAAATGCAGCTAACTCTTTATATTGTGCATATTCAATTCTAAGTGGACCAGCAATTTCTTTCATAGCTGGAATTTGTGCTGAACCCCCAACACGGGAAACAGACAAACCAGGGTTGATAGCTGGCCTAACACCGTTATTAAATAAATCTGATTCCAAATAAATCTGCCCATCAGTGATAGATATAATATTGGTTGGAATATATGCAGAAATATCCCCTTCTTGTGTCTCCACAATAGGAAGTGCAGTAAGAGTTCCTCCACCGTTTTCTGTATTTAAACAGGCTGCACGTTCTAATAATCTTGAATGAAGATAAAAGACATCTCCTGGATATGCCTCACGCCCTGGTGGACGTCCTAGAAGTAAACTGATTGCTCTATATGAAACAGCGTGTTTTGATAAGTCATCATAAATAATCAGAACATCTTTACCTTTGTGCATCCATTCCTCAGCAATTGCACACCCTGCATAAGGAGCAATGTACTGCAAAGGTGCAGCTTCATTTGCACTAGATAATACTACAGTAGTATAATCCATTGCAGCAGAATCAGTTAAGACTTTAATAATACGTGCAACTGTAGATGCCTTTTGGCCAATTGCCACATAAACACAGTAAACATCTTCACCTTTTTGATTAAGAATTGTATCAATAGCAATAGCAGACTTACCTGTCTGCCTATCACCTATAATCAACTCCCTTTGTCCCTTTCCTATAGGCACTAATGCATCAATAGCCTTTATTCCTGTCTGTAAAGGCTGACTCACTTCACGTCTGTCAATCACACTAGGGGCTGGGCTTTCTACTGGCCGATAGCCATCTGCTTCAATAGGACCCTTTTCGTCAATAGGTTCTCCTAGGGCATTGACTACTCGTCCTAGCATACCATCGCCTACAGGAATTTCAGTCATCCTACCAGTAAGTTTAACTGGGTCACCTTCTTTTATGCCTACATCAGAACCCATAATAACAACACCTATACTATCTTCATCAAGATTCAAAGCCATACCGTAGGTACCATTGGAAAACTCTAGTAGCTCACCGCTCATAGCATTTTGTAAACCATAAACACGTGCGATTCCATCCCCGACCTGTATGACAGTTCCTGCTTCCGCAAAATTCAGCTCAGACGAATATGACTCAATTTGTTGTTTTATAACTTTAATTGTTTCATCGGGATTATTTACCATTCAAATTTTCCTCTCTTTAAGCTTTTTTTCTCATCTTGTAACTTGGCCCTAATAGTACCATCATAAACATGACCATCTACTACAACATAAAATCCACCAAGCAAGTCTTTATCAATTACCACATTCACCTTAACTTCAGTGTTTAGTTTCTTTGATACTAGCTTGCTAATGGTCTCTTTTTGTTCTTCTGTAAGTGGTTTGGCCGATACAACTCTTGCAATAACAATTCCTTTATAAAAACGTTCTTTTAATCTATTAATCCTAGTCCTGACCGTACTATCAAATATGCTTCCTTCTACTAATATATAAAATCCACCCATTACATCTGGATCAATTGCAGTATTAATTTTGATCTGCATATCTGTTTTTTTTAATAAGATATTACTGATAGTTTCATTTTGCTCTTCTGTAAGGGGCTTGGCTGACACAACTCTCGCTTCTATTCTACCAAAATACCTATCTACCAGTTCAATATATTTCGTAAGTGCAGACACAATAGATGACTCTCTATTCTTATTAACCATAAGATTTAGAAATCCAATCATGTGTTTGCTAGCTTTATCTGAAAAGGTGTTTTTAAAAATTTGTTTTTTGGCAGAATTCGAGATGCTTGGATGTAGAAGAAATGCTTGTACATCTTTATTTCTCAGGCTATCTCTAATTAAGATTGCTTGCTCTAAATCCTCTTCAAGACTAGCCTTTTCTTCTGAAATTTTAAAAAGTGCAATAGCGTAGCGATCACTTATCTTAGCCATTGTGCTTCCTCCAACTGGGCCAATGCATCATCAAATATTTTCTCTTGCTCATCTTTTTCTATTGTTTGGGCAATATAATTTTCGGCCATGAGGGTGGAAAGCTCGATGATATAAGGACGGGTCTCTAATCTTATCCGTTCCTTTTCTGCCTCAATACCATCAATTGATCTTTTCTTGATTCTATCAGCCTCTTTATGAGCGTCCGCTAGAATAACTTTTCTCTCATCAGCCGCTTTAATTCTTGCCTCTTGAAGTACTCTTTCATATTCTTTATCAATGTTTTTTATCTTTGATTCATACTCAGCTATAAGTTCATTAGCTCTGGCCATAGTTGAATCTGAATGCTCTATCTGGTTTTGAATTTTATTGGTACGATTGTCCATAAACTTTTTAATTGGTTTATAGAGAATATACCCTAGGGCAACAGCTAATATGATTCCATTTAGCAACTGGATTCCCATGCTAATCAAGGCCTGCCCATCCAAGGCAAAAAGACGCCCTTCAGGCACAGATTGACTTAAAAAAATTATCATACTTTGCAATTCAAATGACCTCCTTTCCTCTTTCTTTAATCACATTCATAGTTTTCTCCTTGCATACATCAGCTCTTGTTAGCTTACGAAGTTTATAAAGACGTCAATTAATGGGTTAGCGAAAAGTAAAATGATTGCAATTAAAAGTCCATATATAGCAGATGTCTCAGCTATAGCTATACCAATAAACATAGTAGTTCTAATATCATCACTTGCCTCAGGTTGTCTAGCCATTGATTCTATAGCTTGAGAAACTATATTCCCCTGTCCAAATGTTGTGAATAATCCGTTAAGAAGTGCTATCGCTGCACCTATCTGTGCGGCAGCAATAACTATTGCCAATCCTTGTTCCATAATATTTTCCTCCGTTCAATTTTTCTTATTTAATTCTTCTGATTAATTACTTATATAATA
>CAZUDG010000021.1:14990-18174 GCA_964618775.1 uncultured Lachnospiraceae bacterium
TTATATAATAGTTGAATATTTAATTGTTAATCCGCCGCCTCTTTAATATACATAAAACTTAATATAACAAATATATAAGTTTGTAAAGCTCCTATTATAATGTCAAAAAAAGCAGAAAGTAGTGCAGGAATACCAAATTGTAAAAATATTGGTGTAAGTGAATACCATAGGGTTAGAATAATGGTACCAGAAAGCATATTTCCAAAGAGCCTGAAGCTAAGTGAAACTGGTTTTGCCAATTCACTAATAACATTAATCGGAAAAAATAAGATATGTGGTTCAGTTAAACTCTTTAGATAACCTGCCTTTTTATATCTTAAGCCCAATACAACCATTATTATAATTGTGGCCATAGATAGAGTAAAGGTGGTAGCAAAATCTGCTGTTGGTGCTCTGAGTCCAAAAATACTGAAAAAACTAGATGAGAGAACAAATATAAAAACTGCAAAAAACCAAGGTGCAACATATGAAAGCTTTTCACCCAAATTACTTGCAGTAAAGTTGTCGAACATCTCTACTACTGCTTCTATCACATTTTGAAAGCCAGTTGGAATCTCTTTGAAACTCCTCATCTTAATACGTGCAATTATTGCTATAGCAATTAATATCACCATAATTATCCATGTGTTAAAAATAGTTTCAGTTATCCACACTTCAACACCTGCTATATCTATAACCCAATAATTATCAACATTTAACAAAATTTATCACCTCTTTGCTTAAAATAATTTTATATCATCTTTTATCATTTAGTTTTAAAATTTTCACCATAAGCAGCAAGGGGAAAGGCTAATATGCCAGCTGCTACTCCCCACAAACTAATCTGTGGTACAAGGGCTCCTAGTACAAGTACTACACCAGAAAGTAGAAACCTTAATATATTTTGAATAATAATGTAATTCGAAGCATTTTTATTCTCCATTGTAAGAGCCTTATCCACACTACGATCCAGGAGATAAACTCTAAAAATGCTAGTAACCGAGCCTAGTATGGCTCCAATTAGAAATGGTAAAAATTCTAAAGAGCGATAGTAAATAACGGAAGCTAAAATACATATAATGGTTATAATGGTTATTGTCTTTATCATTCTCTTTGCTATATCAGAAAATTTCATAGTTGCCCTCTTCCCAAATAAATTTTCAGACTTCTTGGTTATCTTTCTTAATCTTTGGAGAGATTGTATATGTTTCGTATTGCAGCTCCTACGCCTAACAGTGAAAAAACAAGCAAAAACCAAGGCGTTGTATTAAATATATTATCTAAAAACCTTCCTATTATTACACCAATAGCTACAGACGCTATAATAGTTAAAGCAATTTGAGACATGGAAGCAAGCCCTCTGACAATTTGATTATGATTGGATTTTTTACCATTATCTTTTTCATTTTTAGTTGTCTTGTTATTATTTGGATTCTTATTCAATATAATCTCCTCTTTACTAAAAATGATACTCTAACCAAAGTTAATGGCAAAATGTAATTTTATACTTTTAGATGAATTATTAACAATTTTGTGTTAAGTTTTTTACAAAGAAGTGGCTTAGATAAATCAATTTAAATTTGAGATACAAGTATAATGATAGTATATAAGTTTAGGTCATTGCAAGTGTTTTTTTAATATTTATACATTTTTTAAACTTTTTTTATATATTATTTTGTTTTTTATTTTATGTCAATACTGTGGGATTACTGTATTTATAGGCAAAAACCTATATGATTCTTAATTTCATAATTTTGTTTTCACAAATTAAGTTTTGTAACATATTTTAATAATAGGGTAGTTAGGAATAGAGTTTCGCAAATGTCTAAACAATGATAATATAAGAAAGGAAGTGCTAATAATAGCAACTATTTATCTAAGTCCAAGTGCACAAGAAAACAATATAGGTTATGGTAATTATGGTTCCGAAGAGCGAAGAATGAATCAGATTACAGATGTGATTGTCAGGTATCTAGATGAAACTGAGGTTATTTATTATAGAAATGATCCTAATATGACTCTTAATCAAATTATTAATGATTCAAATTCAAAAAATCCCGATACACATTTAGCAATACATTCTAATGCTGGTGGTGGAACTGGTGCTGAGTGCTGGATATATGACTGGGGAGGGGAAGATGAAAGATTTGCCAGAATTATATACAATAAAATCTCTAACATTACTCCCATGGAAGATAGAGGTATAAAAATAGGTCCTCATCTAGCAGAACTAAATGGCACAATTGCTCCTGCTTGTCTAATAGAGATTGCCTTTCATGACAGACCAGAAGATGCTATATGGATTATGAATAACATAGATTTAATTGGCAGAGAACTTGCTAAGGGTATTGTGGAATACTTTGGATTGGACTTTGTAGAAACCAGCGACAACTTTTACAGAGTTCGTACTTCATGGGATAATCCACAGTCACAAATAGGAGCCTTTTTAATACGCAGTAACGCCTATAGGCTTGCTGATAATAATCCTGGTTATTCAGTGTTTGATAGCAAGGGAAATCTCATATATCCAACAAACTTTCTAGTAAGAGTAAGTGTAAGTGGATTAAACATTAGAAGTGGACCAGGTACCAATTATAATGTAGTGGGAGTTATTAGGGATCGTGGCACATATACCATTGTTGAAACCAGAGGGGATTGGGGCAAACTAAAGTCTGGAGCAGGCTGGATTAGCTTAAATTATACACAAAGAGTATCCTAAAATATAGAGAAAAATAATTAGACCAGATAAAAGAAATATCCCCTATCAGACCTTATCCAGAGGGCATTTCATTTATCTGGTCAGTTTTATGTCCTATTCCACCCAATACTGGGTAGCTGAAACTATTTTTGCTCTACTGCCAACTTTAATAAATTGATTACTGGAGTTTCTCCAGCCGTTTATTATCTGAATATATTTTTCGCCGTTAACATATTCTCTATAGCCAACAGCAATTACCCAATGCCACTGGGCAATTCCTGCAGATAATAAGACTGCACAAGGTCTATTTTTTTCTATTGCAGCTTTTATTCCTTTATAAAAAAATGCTTTTCGATAGTGTAAATTATATCCACGAACTCTAAAATAGCCCTTAGTCTTCTCTGCAATCCTAATAACAGGCCCATTGCCAATGCCATCATGCACCTTATAAAATGTCACATTCTTGCTAGTATCAATTAGTAAATTTATATATCCTTGGTAGGCATA
>CAZUDG010000021.1:18274-24094 GCA_964618775.1 uncultured Lachnospiraceae bacterium
TCGTTTATGACTTCTTCAGTTACAATTAATAAATCAACATCACTGCCTACATGAAGGTGTAATCTTGCACAAGATCCAAATAAAACAATTTGCAATAAACCATGGATATTTCTTTCTACTATTATATTAACAGCTTTTACAATAGCTGATTTATATCTTTTTGGTAATTCGGAAATACTATTATAAATCATATTTTACCTCCAGATATTTTGTCTATGGGTAGTCGCGAGTTCTATTATCTAATTTTATAGTAATTACGTGAAAATATCAAGGCCAAGAAGAATATCCTAGGGAGTTATATTGGTGTATTGGGGGTTTGTTTTTATGTGCTACTGTTTTATATTGGTTTTTTGGTTGTTATTAGTTTGTCTGATTGATTTGTGTTTGGTATTTATAATTCTAGAAGTTTAAAAGGTGAAGTGGCTACTGGGTTAGTAGGAAGCTGTTTTCTAAACATAGGGCTCCATATCCTGTGATAGGGTTTGGATTTAAGGGGTCAATTGGAAGTTGTCTTGCACCTGCGATTAGATAAGCCCTCATCTTTTCTCCATACATATAGGGATCATTGCCATTGGTGATTCCCCACTCCATGAGTAAGGCAGCACTCCCGCTAACAAAAGGTGTGGCCATTGATGTTCCTGACCTTGTAGTATAGCCGCCACCAGGGGCACAGGATGTGATATTAACTCCTGGGGCCACAAGATCGGGTTTTACATAGCCTAAACCTCTTGGGTAACCTCTTCCTGAAAAAAAGGCAAGACTACCTAGCTGGGGATTGTATGCACCGACGCTAATGGCTCTAAAGGCTGTTGATGGAATTGTTAATGTGGTTACTTCAGTAGGTCGCAGAAATCTTGTTTCTGGGCTAATCACACCACCAGAAGGTAACCACATATCATAATTTCCAACTACAATATCAATTGGATTAAGCTCTATCTGCCAAATGCCTGGTTCTATATAATTATTTCGTGGAATAAATTCAATGAAAATCTGCTGTTGTGAGTTGTAGGGGGTAGGGTCACCATAATAAAGATATATTTCTGTTGGTCCTATGGAAAATTGTTGAGTACCAAGGCGAGAAGGAATAGGACCTACCCTAGTGCCGCCTGGGGATACAATTGTTATATCAAACTGGTCATAAAAGTTTTTCCATATTTGAAGATTAAAAGCAAACTGATACTGACCAACTACAACTTCATTAACAGATATGGCATTACCTAGAATACCACCCGAATGTTTCCCTGCTGCACCTTCATTGCCTGTACCTATAACAATATTATTTCTTCCAAAACTTGAAACATCATTTATATAGCTTTCTAGTATAGAACTGCCATCATGGGCACCATAATTGTTACCAAAGCTAAGGTTTATAACAAGGGGCATATTGTATTCAATTGATTTTCTAATACAAAAATCTATACCTTCCATTAATCTGGTTGTAATAGGAAATGAGTCACCAATTGAACTTCCAAGTTTCACTACTATTAAATCACTTTCTGAAGCGACACCCCTATAGAGACCATTACTAGCACTTCCATTTCCTGCTGCAATTCCAGCAACATGGGTTCCATGTCCTGAAGTATCTATACTTGGTACCATCTCCAATCTTGTAATATTACTGGCAGATTCAAGGGCTTCATTAATTTGCTCTCTGGTATATAAACTTCCCACAATATATCCATCAGGTGGAGACCCTGGTATTGTTTGATCCCATAAATCTAAGATTCGTGTCTGTCCATTAGCTAATCTAAAGTCTGGATGGCTATAGTCGATTCCAGAATCAATAATTGCAATGATGACTCCTCTTCCAAATAAGTTAAATTGAGGAGTTTGAAGGGGATTTATGCAAGAAGCCAATCTTCCACGATTAACTTCATAAAAAATCCTATTAGGTTTTTCTATAAACTCAATTTCAGGAAAATTTTCTAGTTGCTCAATAAGAGCTTCATCAATCGTTACAATTGCATATTGATTTAACAATGGAACTACTGTCATACCCAGTTGCTCTGCAACCATAAATATATCGCCACTATATTTGACAATTAGTTCCCACTGCCTAGTTTCTGGCAAATATCCTACATCTAAATCTAGGGATCTTTCTCTAACATTTTCATCAACTTCAAGGGCTAAGTTTAAATCACTATCTGCTTTACCAATTGGCATTTATAAACTCCTAATAAACAAGACAATGAATTATCATCCATCGGATTATCCATTGTCCTATTAAGATTCTTATTATATTATATGCGAAACATTAATTATCTTATCCTTTTATATTTCCTTTAAATATATAATTGCGATATCAGCACTACTACTATCTCCACCCTATATGCCCAAATCCGTTCACCAAACAATTACTATAAAAACATGCCAGGATATCCACAGCAAGAGCCACCTGATCCACAACATAGGTTTAGTACTAGGTTGGCTATACAAAGTCTTGTACAACAATCACCACTAGACATGGTGGTCTGGCCATATGGCCTACGTCTGCTTTCATACCAGTTTCCACCTGACTCAATCATGTTAACAAGGTCCTGATAACTTCCATTGTATGGCTCCATCTGTACAGCCCTTTTGGCATGTTCAAGGGCAAGACCATTATTTCCAGTTCCATAATTAGCGTATCCACTTAAATAATACCATCTTGCTTCTCTATCTTTTATTTGATTTAGAACATTAAGAGCCTCTCTATAATGTCCACTATTTATATAATTAGCTGCAGCTTGCATATATCTATCTTTTTCACTTGTATATGTTTGTTGCTGCCTTTGCTGTTGCTGTTGCTGTCCATAGCCTCCAAATCCCCAGAAGTCTCCAAAGTCTTCAAATGGATTACCAGAGCCTGAGCTTCCATACCCCCCACCATATGAGTTTTGACCACTATATTTGCCTGATTTTTCATTCATTATTTGATCATAAGCAGCTTGTATTTCTTTAAATTTTTCTTCTGCTGCATCCTTATTTGGGTTATTAACATTCGAATCAGGATGATATTGACGGCTCAAACGTCTATATGCCTTTTTAATTTCTTCATCAGATGCATCCCTTGAAACACCTAAAACTCTATATGGATCACTCATCTAT
This sequence comes from uncultured Lachnospiraceae bacterium, assembly GCA_964618775.1. Taxonomy (GTDB): domain Bacteria; phylum Bacillota; class Clostridia; order Lachnospirales; family Lachnospiraceae; genus JAAYRG01. Next base: position 21,362 of record CAZUDG010000021.1, read on the forward strand.
TTGCACCTGCTTTTCTTTCCTTTTCTCTTGTATAATATCATAGCGACTCCATACTCCAGAATAAAGGATATTTCTTAAGATTTCAACATTTGTAATAATTGGAAGCAACTCAAACTCCCTAGAACATTCTGCCATCATCATTGTAAGTAACTTTGAAGATCTCTCTTCAAAGTCTGGTTTATTGTAGTAGGCCATAAAAGGATTATAATTCTTAGTCTTTATATCATCTTCAATATCTTCATAAGCATCCATAAGATATATAAATTTACCCAAATAAAATCCTATTTTATTAAGGCTTTTCCCCCACATATCGTCTTGAAAGGTAAAGATTTCTGCCATAACATTACCAAACATGCCAGCCATTAAATCTATATCTTTCTCTTTATCTATTTCTCTTATTCTCATTTTCTTTAATAAAGTATCAACTTTTTTTACCTTTTCCTCATACTTAGTTTTTATTGTCTTTCCTTTTCTTTCTAATAACTTAGAATAAGCTAACTTTATGTACTTTCTATCATCTTGCCAATCATCCTTACATTTATAGTAAGACAAAATAATACTCATGTCTGCTACATAATCTGTATATTTATTGATTCTAGCAGGCTTCTTTTGAAAAGGATTAGCCATACATTTAATACCTTTTATACCTGTTTTTGGCTCATAAAGTCCAGTTAAAAGAATAATGAGAAATGTCATATCATATGACAAGGTAAGTTGCCCTATCTTTCCATACCTTTCTTTTAGTCTTTGGCATAGGCCACAATAATAAGAATGGTAAATTTCATATTCCTTTATTTTAAGTTCTGGTCTGTTGACATTAATATATCCATACATTTTAACTTGCTCCTTTAACTCTTTCTCACAAATTTAGTATGACACTTTGGACAGGTGATTTCTATCTTTCCTTTTCCTTTTGGTACCCTGATTTTTTGTTTACAACTTGGACATTTGAAAAAACGATGGGTTTTACTTTGAGTAAGTCTAGTTTTTGTTCCACTAAACCTTTTCTTTACCATACCTGCATAATACAAATACTTTTGATTTTCTCCATAACGCTTATTAATATTCTTAGAAAACGTTCTTATATAAGCATAAATGACTATTATTAAACTCACATAATATAGTATAGAAACACTAAAGATGCTTGACATTAACATTATTATAATTCCAACTATCAAGAGAAACTTTGAAAGTTGATCTACTCCATATCTTCCTTGCATAAATCTATATAACTTTTCTCTAATTCTCATTTAATTATATCTCCAATCATACTTAGAGCACTAAAATGCTTATTGCACCCTTTTGTCATTCACATAGTTATTGTGTATTATTACGAAATAATACACATGTATTATCCTACAGTTTATAGACTTTTATGTCAATAGTTGCCTCGGTAAATAAATAATTAAATTTGTATAAATTTATATATCAAGTTGGCCTTATATATAATTAAATACTTTTATCAAATAGAACTTAAAATATTTGTAAGTTTTTAGATAATTCCTGCCATTAACGTTGCATTTAATTTGAATAGATTTTATACTTAAATTATACCTTTTTTCATATAATGTTATTATTAGAATGCTAATAAACCACATATAAAAGGAGCAAACACATGATGACAAATATTCTGATTATACTTGCTATCATTTTAGTCCCCAGAGTGATGGTGTTACTTGCATCAAGATTCAAGTTATTTGACTTACTAGGGCCAGTTTTTTTGTGTTATGCAACAGGATTTTTACTGAGTTTGTTTTTTGAAAACACCAGTATCGCAATGTCTGTATCTGAAATACTAGTGCCTGTTTCAATTCCACTAATTTTATTTTCAGCTAATCTTCCATCCTACAAAAAATTAGCAAAGCCAGTAACAGAATCTTTCTTTTTACTAAGTATATCAGTTATCCTTATGTCTTCCCTTGGATTTCTTATATTTAAAGCTTATGTGGCAGATGCCAATAAATTTAGTGGAATAATGGCCGCTTTGTATACAGGAGGAACACCTAATTTAATCGCAGTTGCAATGGCCCTTGGAGTAGATGATACTACAATTGTTCTTGCTAACACCTCTGATTTGATTGTTGGCGGAATATATTTCTTTATGCTTGTCTCAATTGTCCCAGTAATAGCACATAAGTTTCTTCCAATAAATTCATACATAAACACAACTGATCATGCCCTTTTGAACGAGCTAGAACAGGAGTTTATACCAGTTAAGAGTTTCTTTTCATTAAAAGGATTACTTAAGCGAATGCCCTTGCTACTACTTGCAACCCTATCTACTGGTCTCTCTGTCTTAGTATCTATATTTCTTACAGGTAAATTAGATATCCTTATTATTATATTATTAGTAACCGCTTTTGGCCTTGCCTTTTCTTTCAATGAAAAAATCAGAAACATACCTAATTCATATTCTACTGGCCAATATTTAATATATATGTTTTCAGTTTCTATTGGACTTTCCTTTTCATTTGACCTTATAAACATAGAAATTATTCCTTTACTATCCTTCTTTGCTTTTGTACAATTTGGTTCTTTATTACTACACTTTATCCTAAGCAAAATTAAGGGTATTGACGGTAATATCACAGTAATAACATCAACTGCAGGTATATATGGACCAGCATTTGTAGTTCCAGTTGCCAATGCACTAGGTGACAAACAAGTAATTTTACCAGGAATTATATGTGGAATTGTAGGGTATGCTATAGGGAATTTCTTGGGTATTGGGCT
>CAZUDG010000022.1:0-11369 GCA_964618775.1 uncultured Lachnospiraceae bacterium
AAAACCATGGCAACATGTAGGCCTATTTATGAATAGTACATTTATATTCTGGGCAGTATTAAATTCAATGGCTACTGGTATGGTTGCAAATCTCTTATATCTAAAGGGATTAGGAATGAATGTGGAAGCTTCAAAGGCAACTATAATCGCTTCTGTTGAGGTAGTTATAGCTACACTTTCTGGAATACTTTTACTAAGTGAAAAAATAGGATTTGTCGGATTCTTTGGTATAGCAATAATGCTAACATCGATAGTATTAATGAATCTTGAACTCCCTATAAAGGCAGAAAAGATTGTTGAAATTAAAAACAAGCATATTCCTGATATAGATGGACAAGTAACTGAGAATGAAGCAAGTGCAACTTTTGAATCTCGATAATTTAACAAATGTTTAGGAGGTAATATAATAATGAAGAAATTTACAAACGCAGTTATATATGGTTATGATGATGCAAATGAAATCCTAGTAGATAATGGGATCATTAAGGCAATTGGTAAAGATTTAGGTCCCGCTGATGAAGTTATTGGTTTAGATGGGAAACTTGTTACTGCTCCTTATGTAGATCCACATTTACATTTAGATTATGTTTACACTTTATCCGAACTTGGCAAGGAAGGTGCTGGTTCCGGAACCCTATTTGAAGCTATTGAAATGTGGCCAAAATTTAAAGAGACTTTGACTATAGAGAGTGTTAAAAACCTTGCAATTAAAGGAATCAAGGATGAAGTATCCCAAGGTGTGCAACATATCCGTACACATATAGACGTTACTGATCCAAACTTCACGGCTCTAAAGGCTATGTTGGAATTAAAAGAAGAATTAAAGGACATTGTTGATATCCAAATTGTATCCTTCCCACAACAAGGTATGTACACATATAAGGGCGGACGTGATCTAGTGGAAGAAGCCCTTAAGATGGGAGCAGACGTAGTTGGAGGAATTCCACACTATGAACCAGCTAGAGAATTTGGAGAAAAGTCAGTTCACGATACAGTTGAATTAGCTTTAAAATACAATAAACTAATAGACGTTCATTGTGATGAAACAGATGATTCCCATTCACGTTTTGTTGAACTTTTAAATGCACTTGTACTTATGGAAGATTACGGTGAAAGAACCACAGCAAGTCATACTTGTTCATTTGGCTCAGCTGATAATTCATATGCATATAGAATGATAGACTTGTTTAAGAAGAGTAAAATGAACTTTATTTCTCCTCCAACTGAAAATGCATATCTTCAAGGACGTCAGGATACATATCCTAAACGTCGCGGGCTAACTAGAGTAAAAGAATTCTTAGAAAATGGAATCAATGTTGCATTTGCTCAAGATTCAATCAATGATCCTTGGTACCCCATGGGTAACGGTAACATGATGAATATCCTTGATAACGGAATTCACTTAGCTCAAATTATGTCACCTGAAGAAATCGATAAAGATTTGGATTTAATAACTTATAATGGTGCTCGTTGCTTAAACATCCAAGACACGTATGGATTAGAAGCAGGCAAAGATGCTAACTTCATAGTTATTGATGGAAATAGTCCATTTGATGTAATAAGAAATCGTGCCGGAGTTCTTGCCTCAATTAGAAAAGGCGAGTATCTATTTAAGCAAAAACCAGTAGAATATGATGTTGAACTTGATTTAGGAGTAGACTATTAATAATTAAACAATTATAAAACAAGACCACTGTTAATTAACTAAATAAACTGACCCTCAAAAGTTAAATTTTTGGTGTAACTTTTGGGGGTCAGTTCAATTTACTGTGGTCTTATTTTATTAATACAATAAAAGCTGCACCAATTATAGGATATATACGTCCCTTATTACCTCACAATATCATCCCTGTATTTTTTTTGGGATTTATTTATGTACATTTTCTTTTCAGCTTCATTAAACCGTTCTATAATTTTTTCATCTGAAATTTCTTTTGTAGCCCATCCAAAGGAAATACTAACAGGGTGCCCCTCTATAGTTTTGTTTTCTGCAAATTTCTTTATACGCTGAACAACTCTTTCTGCACTTTTATAGGGGGTTCTCGGTAACAGAATTATAAATTCATCTCCTCCAAAACGCGCAATAATATCGTCTTGGCGACAAGCTGACTGTAAAATTTTTGCCACTTCTTTCAGAAGTTTATCTCCCGCTCCATGTCCCAAGGTATCGTTCATGATCTTAAGATTATTGACATCCCCTACAATAATTGAGATTGGCAAATTATCTTTATTGTCCTCTTTGGACATATATTTCTCAATATACCTGCGATTGTAGAGACCAGTTAATTCGTCATGATAACTTAAATAAGCTATCTGCTTTTCTTTTTTTGTTCTTTTATTGATTTCATCCTCAAGCAAACTGTTAAAGATTTTAAGCTCTTCTGTAGCTTGCTCTAGTTTTTTCTCTAGAATATCAATTTTTATTTTTAACTTTGTATTTTCTTCATTTAATTTTAGAGTTTCATTATTATCTATGAGTTCTGGTTTAGCTTCACAAGGTGTGTTGTTTTCATATTCTAAAATCAACATGGTAGAAGTCTGGTTCATAAATCCAATATTAACTTCACCATAAGCGCAAAGGCCTATTGAAGGTATATCTTTGAATATTGCCCCATATTCATTAACAAGTTGCTTACTATCTATCTCTAGCCTGCGATATATACAGTCAAAACTTATAATACCAGTCAATTTATCACCTAATTCTTTTTGTATATCGGCGACAACATCTTTAGTTTCTTGTACAATATCCCCTGGCTCAAGTACTGAAATTTCCATGCCTTCTAGGATATTTGCAGAAAACTCAATCTTAGAATCAATTTTATGTCTTGGGCTACGGACTAGGATATTATCCTCATTTATAACAAGTCCCACGGGGTGGGCGAAAAATTGTTGTTCTATCTCGTAAGGCGAGATGCCCAGAGCATCAGCATAAGCGTTGGCAGCTGGTTGATTGTTGAACTCAATGACTTGACGAGACTCTTCGTCAACTTTATTAGCAACTAATACAGCATTAGTAGTATAGAAGCTTTGTGTGTTTATAATATTAAAACTAGCATTTTGTTGTAATTTTACTAAGGCAACAATAGCCGAGTCACTATAACATTTACCATTAGCGTACACCAAGGTTTCTTCAAACTTTAAATAATCAGCAGCTGAACCCCCAACAAAGCGAACATTAGTTGCATTACCGATTTCATCCATAACTCTTTCTTCTTTTTTACTTAAGCCATCTATTAGTGTTATACCAACATATTGTTCGATATCCATAGTGTAGGTATTTTCATTAAAATATCTAGAAAAAGAATTAAATACTGGATGAATATTGATGTCATTGTTTAAACTCTCTATAACTTCAACTTTAGCATCAGAAACTATTTTAGAGGTTAGACCCAGCGCAACTACTGATTCAGTCATAAGTTTATCGTTAACTTTTTCTCCTGCCGAAGAACATCCAAACACAACACTTCCATCAAAGCCTTTTTCCATGAGGCGACTTAGATTCTCCTGATCATAGCTAGGAGCCGCAAAGTAAATCAATACCTTTATGTTACTGCGGTTCATTTGCCCTTGAATATCTAAAACTACCTCTCCTGGAGTCCTTTTACGTGAAAAAGCAGTTATAAAGTGAGAAGCATCATCTTCAATACTTTCGTAATTCCAGTTATCTCTTATTTCAATTAACTTTTCAACAATTTCCGGTGCATCACTACATTTAAGTTCATAATCATCTGAATTAATCCCTTTTATGATTAACTTAGACTTAGTCATTTCTGCTATAGCTGGATTGCCATTTGACCTGTTTTCAATTATGTTATCAATTAATTCACCAATTTTCATTGACATAATTGTAATCTCCTTCTCAAGCTTAATTCTACCCTTGGTGATTCAACCTGTTTTAATTATAAAGGAGAATCATTTGTTATTCAATTTGATATAGAGGAAATTGTTTCTTTTCTCTTATTTATATTTAGTAACACTCTACTATAAAGAGGTTACTAAAATTATTAAGCTTTAAGTAACCTCTTATCTTATAAATTTAGACATTTTTATTTAAACATTAAATTTTTAACACAAATAATGCCAAGTAATCACTTTTTCACAAGATGAATTTATAGGTTTATTACTCACATTCATCATGATGAAGATGTTCATGGCAAACATAATCCGTAGATTGTAAAGAGTCATTTAGATAATTAATTACCACATCTTTCGCATCACCACTTACTCCTACTACAACTTCAATATTCTTCTCTTTAAAGATATCTATAGCCCCTGCGCCCATCCCACCAGAAATAATTACGTTTACTCCCATATCATTAAGAAAATTTGGAAGAAAACCTGGCTTATGTCCTGGGTTCATTATAGACTCTCTATTAATTATCTGATTGTCTTCTACTTCAAATATATTGAAATTCTTACAATGGCCAAAATGTTCTGTAACTATGTCGTTTTCACTTGCTACTGCAATTTTTATCATTTTATTGTTCCTCCATATCATTCAATATCTTTCCAACTTCTTCAAGCCACTCACCTTTATAAAATTCTATCTCACCCTTGTCACATGCCTCTGAGATTTTGGGGTCAATTGGTACCTTTGCAAGTACCTTCAAGTTATGTTCCTTTGCAATTTCTTCTATATGACTTTCTCCGAATATCTTATAATTCTTGTCATTGTCAGGACATTTAAAGTATGACATGTTTTCAACTAAACCAATAATAGGTATATTCATCATCTTGGCCATGTTCACTGCCTTAGATACAATCATTGATACTAATTCTTGTGGGGATGTAACTACAATAATACCATCAACAGGTATCGACTGGAATACTGTAAGAGGGACATCACCTGTTCCTGGTGGCATATCAATAAACATATAATCAACATCTTTCCATATTACATCGGTCCAAAACTGTTTAACCATATTGGCTATAATTGGTCCTCTCCAAATTACTGGATCATCATCATTTTCTAAAAGTAGATTAGTAGACATAATGTCTATACCAGTCTTAGTTTTGTTAGGTATTATACCTTTCTCATTACCTACAGCCTTTCCTGTTATTCCAAAGGATTTAGGAATAGATGGTCCAGTAATGTCTGCATCAAGAATAGCACTATGATAACCTTTTCTATTCATAGTTACTGCAAGCATGGACGTAACAAGGGATTTACCAACTCCTCCTTTACCACTTACAACACCAATTACTTTTTTTACACTACTTTGTTCATTAAGTTTTTCAGAGAAATCAGTTTGCTCTTCTGTCCTATCTGCACATTCCTCTGCACAAGAATCACAATTTTGGTTACAATTTTCACTCATATTATTAGCTCCTTTTATTTGTTTTCCACTAAAATTTTAATAATCATTTGCACTATTACCTTTTTCCAAAAGTAATTCCAAGGTCTTTTCATAAACTGACTTTACAGCTCTTCCTGAAATACAGTCTACATCTACTATAGACAGGCCATTATTAACAGCCCTAACCGCTTCTGAATCAAATGGGATTCTACCTAGATAAGCAAGAGACTTGTCATTACAAAACTTCTCTATCTCTTTAGTCTTATTAATGTTAGTATCAAATTTATTTGTACATACAGCAGTCTTTACTCCAAGCTTTGTTGCTGTTTCTAAAACCCTTTCCATATCACTTATACCTGATACTGATGGCTCAGCTACTACAAGTACCATATCAACCCCTGTTATAGAAGCGATAACAGGACATCCTATCCCAGGAGACCCATCAATAATAGCCAGTTCTACATCATTACTGATTTCACTTGTTGAGTCCTTCATTTGCTTTTTTACTTCAGTAACCAATAGACCTGAAGTACCCCTGCCCATCTTAAGCTGAGCTGTCGAGAAAACCCTTCTCTCTTCTTTATACAGCATCAATTCTCCAGCTATATCATCTACCATAGTTATTGCATCCACAGGGCAAACATATTCACAAACTCCACAACCTTCACAAGCAAATATATTTACTTTATAAGACTCATCTTCAGATACTGATATTGCATCAAATCTACACGCCTGCCTGCAAATATCACAACAAGTGCAGATTCCCATATTTATATCGGCAATCTGTAATCCATAATAATCTGATTTATCAGCTTCAGTTTCCAGGTCCATTATAAGATGGAGGTTAGGTGCATCTACATCACAGTCTGCAGAAGTTTTTGCATTATGAAGTTTAATAAATGCACTAGCTATTGTTGTCTTTCCAGTGCCACCCTTTCCACTAAGAATTAGTAGCTGCTTCATACTCCACCTCCTTTATCACAGTTTCTAATAAATCTAAAAATATTTTATTGTACTTTTTGCTTTCTCTTGCTACAATCTGTGAATTAGAAGTTAATAATCCCAGTTCATGATCAAATGGAATCTGGCCTAGAACTTTAATACTATTTTCTAAACAGAATTTCTCTGCAGGATTTTCCTCTTCTAGACATTTGTTTAATATTACACCATAAGGCTTATTAAAAATCCTTACTAACTCATATACCATAGATAAATTATGAACTCCGAATATTGTAGGCTCAGCTACTAATATACAGTAGTCTGCATCTTTAATGCTTTCCATCACAATACAAGCACTACCAGGTGGACAGTCAATAAAAACCTTTTTATCTGAAATATCTTTAATATTCTCCAAGAGATTATTAATAATTGGAATACCTGTTGCTTCCCCAGTGTTTAGTATTCCCGTATGAACATCTACCTTATCTGATTTTCCTCTTTCTACTCTTCCAATCCCTTTATCATATTCAGTCAGGGCATCTTCTGGACAAACCTTAATACAACCACCACAGGAATGACAAACTTCATCGAACACATGCAACTTATCTTTTATATAAGCAAGGGCATTAAATCTACAAAAATCTACACATTTTCTACATCCATTGCAAAGCTCATTGTTAACCATTGGTATTTTTACTGTAATTTCTTCTTTTTGAATATTGTCTGGTTTAAAAAACAGGTGACCATTGGGTTCTTCAACATCGCAATCAATATATACTGAATCACCTGCTACTGCAGCTAAATTTACTGATATTAGGGTTTTACCTGTACCTCCTTTACCGCTTAAGACAGCTACATTCATCTTAATTTCCTCCATGCCCATGAAAGCCTGAGTGAATTTCATCTAACAAGGAAAGTTCATCAGCAATAAATGCTTCTATATTATCCTTTGCTGAAATACCATTAGTTTTATATATCTTTATATCTGCTGCTATAAGTACATCTGCAGCTTTTTCTCCACATCTAGGAGTAAGTAGTATATCCACATTATTATCTACTATTATTTGAGCAGCTAGGATACCTGCTCCACCTTGACTTGATGCTGCAATATTGTTTTCAAAACTACTTTCTTTGCTTTCACTATCATATATAAGAAAATATGGGGCACGACCAAAAGATTTACATATTGTTGTTTCCATTGTTTTACTATCTACTGGAATTGCTACTTTCATAAGAATCCTCCATTCTGTTTTTGTTTGAGTAGTTATTAATCGCGTTACGTAGTGCGCTAACTGCTAGATTTGAGCAATGAATTTTATCTTCAGGAAGCCCGTCTAAAGCAGCAATAACATCCTCTTCGTTAATTTTTAATGCTTCATCTATACTTTTTCCTTTTGCCATTACTGATGTCATACTTGATGTTGCTATCGATGCAGAACATCCAAATACTAAATAACTTATCTCTTCTATAATTCCATCCTTTACCTTTATATACATATCAAGATAATCTCCACAAGAAGGATCTCCATTACTTCCAACTGCATCAGCATCAGGCATACTATAGGCATTCCTAGGACTCATACAATGCTCAACTACTTTAATAGAGTATATAATCATTCACCTCTCTTCCCATTGATCTGGTGCTGTCTACCTCTTCTGCGTCCTTGTCTCCTACAACCACGACCGCATTCATCACCTAAACCTTCACAAAGACGATATTCCCCGCCATCAATTCTAAGTACTTTACCATTTACAAGTGATTGTGCCATTTTTCGTCTGGCTTCTTTATATATACCCTGAACTGTAGTACGTGCAATATCCATCTGCTTAGCACATTCCTCTTGGGTAAAGTCTTCCAAATCTATTAGTCTAATTGTCTCGTATTCATCCACTGTCATACTTATATAATTTTGTTCATCTATTATTAGACCAACTGGTCCAAATTTCATATTATCTGGCAGACTACACACTCTTCTCATTTTCATTGGTCTTGCCATAGAACTATCACCCCCCATTTTACTCAAGAATAACCAGAGAATACTCTGGTTATTCTTTTAACCTTTTAATTAAAGATCTTCTAATTCCTTATCAATCGCATCAATCTTACTTTGCAATAATTCTTTTTGCTGCTTAAGTAAATCCTTATCAACTTTTTCTAAATTATCTAAGTCTTGATTTGTTCCAAAAAATTGTTGGAATCTACGGCCACGACCAAAACCACGTCTACATGCAAGTCCCAAACCTAATCCCATTCCAAGACCAACACCATACTTAGCTACCTTTGTTCCAGTACAATTCCCTAAACCTCTTCCTGTTAGTGCTCCAGCACCCATTGGTCCACTTCCGTCTCTTCTAGGCATAAAATCACCTCCTTATAGTTTGTGGCATATGTCATTTACTAATTACAGTATATCACTTTTATGACATATGTCAATATCTTTGGAGGTTCAATTATCAAAAAAACTATCTATATTCACTAATTACTGACTCTAATAATTCTGCCGCTCTTACCATAACTGGCCCACATCCTTTTACTTCATCTCTATGTATCGGCTTAATTTCCTTACAATCCAGACTACCGAATTCCTTTTCAAAAGCTTGCGTCCATTTCTTAGTGATTTCTTTTAAGATTTCATTATTAGTTGGTTTGTCCTCTGCAAACATAGCCCCTATAACAGCTACACCACCAGTGAATGCTCCACATGTTCTTTCTAAAAAAAAACCACCTCCAAATGGAACCATTAATTTAAATGTTTTAGAATCCAGATCTAATTTATAATAATCATTACTTGCATTTAATAATGTCTCTGCACAGTTATAATGATATAAATCTTTCTGGTCCCCATACTTGTTTTCGCTCTCTATATATTTAATTGCTTCGTTCTTTAACATATGTATTTAGCTCCTTCTTAAGAAATTCTATTGTCATAGATTCGAATTTTATCATTGTAAAAGCATTTCCTATTACTTAATTGGGTTGATTATCCACTGCTCCTTAGCTTCAAGGGGAACATTATTAGTTACTGCAAAACTTATCATAGTACCTTTTTTAAATCTATGATATTCACCATCTATCATGTTAGCCCATATGCTTAGATGAGGTTCGTGACCTACAACAAACAAGGTGGTATTATCCTCTATATTTTCCAACTCAAATAAGAAAGAGTTATAATTGCCTGTGTAAATAAAATCATGTACAAAAAGGTTGTTTGTTTCTAATTCGTCTTCAATTATTTCTGCTGTTTGTGAAGCTCTCAAAGCTGGGCTTGTCCATATTTCTATATTCTTGTTAGTGTCTAGCTTTTTTATTAAGGGATTTATTTGTTTCTTAAATCTTTTCTTACCTTCTTCTGTAAGTTCTCTATCCTCATCTGCTAGTCCATAAGCTTGGTCTTGTGCTTTTCCATGCCTAACTAAAAGTATTTCCAATATTTTCACATCCTCTCGTATTGTTATTCAAATTTTTTCATAGTGTTTCTTGTTTCATTATATCTATCGAACAAGCTGATGACAGCTTGCAGAACACACGACTTTCACCCGTTAGAATGCGCCCATGATGGGCGCACCTAAAAATGCAAACCAGATTACTCCAGTTTGCATTCCTAAACTTTAGTTAATTTTCTCTATCGGCAGAGAAAAAAGCAGGGAAGTCTCTGCTTAAATTTTAGTCTAAACAAATAACTTCCCTGTAAACCTTTTAAATTCAAGATTGTTTATTTAGCCTTTCATACAATTTATTCCCACTCAATCGTCCCTGTTGGCTTAGGAGTCAAATCATAAAGTACACGGTTTACCCCTTCTACCTCATGGGTTATTCTTTCAGTAATCTTATCCAGCACTTCATAAGGCACACGTTCAATTGAGGCAGTCATTGCATCTACAGTATTGACAGCACGGAGAATTACCGGCCAATCAAAGCTTCTTTGATGGTTTTTAACTCCTACTGATTTAAAATCTGGCACAACGGTAAAATACTGCCATACCTTTCCTTCTAATCCAGCACTTTTGAATTCTTCACGTAAAATAGCATCAGACTCACGGACTGCTTCTAGTCTTTTTTCTTCTATTGCACCAAGACAGCGCACCCCTAGTCCTGGCCCTGGAAATGGTTGACGAAAGACCATTGACTCTGGTAAGCCAAGGGCAAGTCCACACTCTCTAACTTCATCTTTAAAAAGCATTTCAAGAGGTTCAATTAACTCGAATTGCATATCCTCTGGAAGTCCACCAACGTTATGATGACTTTTAACAGCCTTAACTGTTTTAGTTCCAGATTCAATAATATCCGGATAAATTGTTCCTTGTGCTAAAAAGTCTATTCCATCAAGTTTACTAGCCTCTTCATCAAATATATAAACAAATTCATTGCCTATTATTTTTCTTTTTTCTTCAGGATCCTCTATGCCTACAAGCTTATCAAGAAACCTGTCCTTAGCATTCACATATATTAGATTGTCTCCAATCATTTCACCAAAAACATCTATAACTTCTTCAGATTCACCTTTACGCATAAGCCCATTATTAACATGTACACATATTAAGTTTTGACCTATAGCCTTAATAAGTAGGGCCGCAACAACCGAAGAATCAACTCCACCAGATAGGGCAAGCAAGACCTTTTTATTACCAACAGTATCCCTAATTATAGCAACTTGTTCATCTATATAGTTTTCAATATTCCAGTCTTTACTTGCTCCACACTCATTAATCACAAACTCTTCTAACTCAATTAGACGTTCATCACTATCTTCTGACAGCTTATCTGTTCCTTTGTGATCAAATGACAAAATAGGAAGTCCTGCATTATAAATGGCCTCGGAGGCATCTATTTCTATCCCATCTACAACACGGTTTTCTCCTCCGTTTAAAATAATACCTTTTACATTGTCTAGTCTATCAAATTCTTCCTTGCTTAAATCATGGGGATGGATTTCTGTATATACTCCAAATGAACGAATTTCCCTAGCTATGTCTGTATTATCTGTGCCTCCCAAATCGATGACTAATATTCTATCCTGTTTCATGCAATTTACCACACCTTTCATCATTCATATTCATCTATAGTTTTATTCACTTTTTACCTTTTGGTACCTGGTACCCAGTATCTGGTCTCAAACTGAGTAGCTAGTACCT
>CAZUDG010000022.1:11469-17561 GCA_964618775.1 uncultured Lachnospiraceae bacterium
TACCTTTTGGTACCTGGTACCCAGTATCTGGTCTCAAACTGAGTAGCTAGTACCTTTATAGAGGTTTTTGTACTGGTACCTGGTACCTTATTGTGGGTACATTAATGTGATTATTAACCTAACTCATCTAATGTTTTTGTATATGAAGGAAGAAATTCCTCTATAAAGATATTAACTTCCTCCATATCAAGTTTTTTTAATATTTCATAAGTACTTTTTTTAGCACTTATAAATTCATTGTTACCTGCATTTTCTTCTTGAATACATTTTATTAAGGCTGATAACTTATCAGCTGCCTTTATAAGCTTCCATAAATATTCATCTTCTTCTCTCGGGAAGAATAAGTCATAATAATCTTCCCTTAAGTCTTCTGGAAGCATGTTTAATAATCTTTCTGCTGCTTGTTTTTCTATTTCTTTATATGAACCTTGAATTGATTTATTAAAATACTTGATTGGTGTTGGCAAATCACCTGTAATTATTTCTGTTGAGTCATGATAAAGCCCAATAAGTGCAATCTTTTCAACATTAATATTTTTACCTAACCTTCTTTTGCTTATAACAGCCAAGCAATGGGCTAAAATACTAACTTCTAGTGAATGCTCACTAATGTTTTCTGATGATGAATTCTTCATTAATGACCATCTTTTAATATATTTCATTCTTGAAAGCATAGCATAAAAATCACCTTCCACTATATTCACCTACTCCTATCTCCAATTATCATTTGTATCATTTACTGGTCTAAAAGCTTCAAATTAACAAGCTTGAACTTTATCTTCTTTTAATTATACTACCTTATTATACTGCCTTGCTTTCTTTTATGTTATTATCCCCAAGTATCTTTTGTAAATATTGGCCTGTATAAGAATTTTTATTCTTAGCTACTTCCTCTGGTGTTCCTTCGGCAATAACTGTACCACCCATGTCTCCACCTTCAGGGCCCATATCTATTATATGATCTGCTGTCTTAATAACATCAAGATTATGTTCTATTACTACAACTGTATTACCATCTTCTTTTAGTCTGTCTAAAATGGTCACTAGCTTATGAACATCTGCAAAATGTAGGCCAGTAGTTGGCTCATCTAAAATATATATGGTTTTTCCAGTACTCCTTTTACTTAACTCGGTTGCAAGTTTTATTCTTTGTGCTTCTCCACCAGAAAGTGTAGTTGATGGTTGTCCAAGTTTTATATATGTCATTCCAACATCAGCAAGAGTTTTCATTTTTCTATATATTTTAGGAACAGCTTTAAAGAAATCAAGAGCATCTTCAATTGTCATGTTTAGTACATCATAGATAGTTTTTCCTTTGTATTTCACCTGCAATGTATCCCTATTATATCTCTTTCCGTCACATACTTCACAAGGAACATATACATCTGGTAAGAAGTTCATCTCTATTTTAAGAATTCCATCTCCTCTACATGCTTCACATCTTCCACCCTTAACATTAAAACTAAAGCGACCCTTACTATAACCTTTCATCTTTGCATCAGGGGTTAGAGAAAACAATTCTCTTATATCATCAAATACCCCTGTATAAGTCGCTGGGTTAGATCTTGGTGTTCTTCCAATAGGTGACTGATCAATATTGATTACTTTATCTAGTTGATCTATACCTTGTATTTCTTTATGCTTACCTGATGGAAGTGTTCTAGCTCTGTTAAGATCTGTTGCTAAGGTTTTGTATAGTATTTCATTGATTAAGGAACTCTTTCCAGAACCTGACACACCAGTAACACATGTCATTATGCCTAGGGGAATATCAACATTAACGTTCTTAAGGTTATTTTCCGCTGCACCTTTTATTTTCAAGAATCCTGTAGGTTCTTTTCTACTTGTTGGAACAGGAATCATCTTACGCCCACTCAAATAGTCACCTGTAATAGATTTTGCTTCATTCATAATATCTTGTGCAGTACCAGCGACAACTACTTCTCCACCGTTCCTTCCTGCACCAGGGCCTATATCCACAATATAGTCTGCCTCAAACATTGTTTCTTCATCATGCTCCACAACAATTAAGGTATTTCCTAAATCCTTTAAATTCTTTAAAGCTTTTAATAATTTACTATTATCTCTTTGATGTAGCCCTATACTAGGCTCATCTAGAATATAGGCAACTCCTACTAATCCTGAACCTATCTGGGTTGCAAGACGAATCCTTTGGGCCTCACCACCTGAAAGAGTAGCTGTTCCCCTTGCAAGAGTTAGATATTCCAATCCAACATCAATTAGAAACTGAACTCTTTCTTTAATTTCTTTTAATAATAGCCTTCCGATTTTCATTTGTGTTTGGTTTAATTCCAAGTTATCTAAGTACTTCCTAAGGTCCTTTATAGATAATTCAGTTATTTCTGCAATATTCTTATCTCCAACTGTAACTGCAAGAGATTCCTTTCTAAGCCTCTTTCCACCACATGCTTTACAAGGGGTGATTTTCATAAAGGTCTCATATTCTTGCTTTGTAGTTTCGGCACTGGTCTCCCTGTACCTTCTTTCTACATTCTTGATAAGTCCTTCAAATGCTATATCATATACACCCTTACCCCTTCTACCCTCATAGTAAACATCAATCTTTTTACCATTTGTTCCATGTAGTATAATATCTTTTATCTTATCAGGATAGTCCTCAAATGGGGTGTTCAAATCAAATTTATATTCCTTTGCTAAAGCATCTAGTATAGCCCTTGTATAACTTGTTGTCTTCGTTGCAGATTGCCATCCAAGAACTACAATTGCACCATCTGCTATACTCATTGATTTATCTGGGATCATAAGATCCGACTCAAATTCCATATTAGAACCAAGTCCATGACATTCTGGACAGGCACCAAATGGGCTGTTAAACGAGAAACTACGTGGTTCTATCTCCCCTATGCTTATATTACAATCAGGGCAAGCAAAGTTCTCACTATATACAATCTTCTTCCCATCAGCATCAACTACAAGTAAGCCTTCAGATAGCTTTAATACCGTTTCAATAGATTCAGCTAAACGA
Organism: uncultured Lachnospiraceae bacterium; assembly: GCA_964618775.1. Classification (GTDB taxonomy): domain Bacteria; phylum Bacillota; class Clostridia; order Lachnospirales; family Lachnospiraceae; genus JAAYRG01. The sequence goes on from CAZUDG010000022.1 coordinate 14,477, forward strand.
CCCTGTATTCCATCCTTTATAATCAAACGATCCACAACTATGTCAATATTGTGCTTCTTATTTTTATCCAATACTATATCTTCACTTAACTCTCTTAATTCACCGTCAATGATTGCTCTAACATAACCATTTTTTCTTGATTGCTCTAATAATTTAACATGTTGACCTTTTCTTCCAGATATAACTGGAGCAAGTAGCTGAATCCTACTTCTCTCAGGCAGTTCCATAATAGAATCTACCATCTGGTCCACAGTTTGTTTATTGATTGGATCCCCACAGTTTGGACAGTGTGGAACCCCTATTCTCGCATATAACAAACGAAAATAATCATATACCTCCGTAACCGTTCCTACCGTTGAACGAGGATTACGGTTAGTTGCCTTCTGATCTATTGATATAGCAGGTGGCAAACCTTCTATACTTTCCACATCCGGTTTATCAACCTGACCTAAAAACTGCCTTGCATAAGATGACAAAGACTCCATATACCTTCTTTGCCCCTCTGCATATATTGTATCAAATGCCAAAGAAGACTTTCCCGAACCACTCAGTCCTGTCATAACAATAAAAGAATCCCTTGGTATATCCAAATCAATATTCTTTAAGTTGTTCTCCTTCGCACCCTTTATCTTAATATACTTCTTATTATCTTCCATATTATATTCTCAATATCCTCTCATAAAATCCTACTTAACTCTTAATCTATTTCCCAAATGTGCCCTAATCCTTTGTAATTACCCATTACAATCAAAACAAAGTTGCTTTGTCTTCTCACCCCAATGTCATAGTCCTTATCCCTTATCTTTTATCTCTTATTTCTTCTTCCAATCCCCAGGGACCTGGTATAATAATATAGTAAGGGTGACTTTTGTGCCCCCCAACAATGGAACCCTTACTATATTATTATACCAGGTCCCGGAAGCTCAACAATCACCCAAGCTCCCTCAAACTATTCTTCAACTCAATCATATAATCCCTAAGTTCAGCCGCACGCTCAAAGTCTAGTTCTGCAGCCGCTTTCTTCATGTCTTTTTGTACCTTTTTACTTAATTCTTCTAATTCTTTCTTAGTCATTGATTCTGGATCTTTTTCAAGCTTATAATGGTCTTTTTCTGGTTTTTGAGAAATACTAATAACATCTCGTATTTTCTTTTTAATAGTAGTTGGCGTTATTCCATGTTCTTCATTATACTCAGCTTGAATTGTTCTTCTGCGATTTGTTTCATATAAGGCTTTTTTCATTGAGTCCGTCATCTTCGAAGCATACATTATTACACGACCATCTGCATTTCTAGCTGCTCGTCCAATTGTCTGAATTAGCGAAGTCTCAGAACGAAGGAAGCCCTCTTTATCAGCATCCAATATAGCAACTAGTGTTATCTCAGGTATATCCAAACCTTCTCTAAGAAGATTGATACCTACCAAAACATCAAATACACCTAATCTCATGTCCCTGATAATTTCAGATCTCTCTAATGTCTCTATATCTGAATGTAAATATTTCACCTTAATTCCAACTTCTCGCATGTAGTCTGTTAAGTCCTCTGCCATCCGCTTGGTTAAAGTTGTAACCATTATCTTGTTATTTTTATTAGTTTCTTTTCTAATTTCTCCAATTAAGTCATCAATTTGACCTTCCGCAGGTCTAACATCAACTTTAGGATCCAATAAACCAGTTGGTCTTATTACCTGCTCTACCCTCATTAATTCGTGGGCTTCTTCATACTTTGATGGAGTGGCAGAAACAAATAGCATCTGGTTGATTTTTGATTCAAATTCATCAAAGTTTAGTGGTCTATTATCTAATGCTGAAGGTAAACGAAATCCAAAGTCTACTAAAGTAGTCTTTCTAGCTTTATCTCCTGCATACATACCACGAATCTGTGGTATTGTCATATGAGACTCATCAACGATTATTAAATAATCATCTGGAAAATAATCTATTAATGTATGGGGAGTACTACCTGGTGCTAATCCAGTTAAATGTCTTGAATAGTTTTCTACTCCAGAACAAACCCCAGTCTCTCTTAACATTTCTATATCAAAATTCGTTCTCTCAGAAATCCTCTGTGCTTCTAGTAGCTTGTCCTCACTCCTAAGATAACGAATCCTCTCTTCTAATTCCTCTTCTATAGTTACAATTGCCCTCTCTAAGTTATCCTTAGAAACAACATAGTGAGAAGCCGGGAATATTGCAATATGTTCTAGATTGTATAAGATTTCTCCCGTTAATACATCAATCTCCGTAATTCTATCTACTTCATCACCAAAAAACTCTATTCTAACTGCCTGTTCATCAGATGAAACTGGAAACAATTCAAGCACATCCCCATTAACACGAAATGTACCACGCCCAAAGTCCATTTGATTTCTTGTATATTGTAGTTCAACTAACTTCCTAATTACATCATCCCTATCTCTTATCATACCAGGCCTAAGGGATATCACCATGTCCTTATAATCAATAGGATTACCAATACCGTATATACATGAAACACTAGAGACAATAATTACATCTCTTCTCTCTGATAGAGCCGCCGTAGCAGAGTGTCTCAACTTATCTATCTCATCATTAATAGCTGAATCCTTCTCAATATAGGTATCACTTGAAGGTACATAGGCTTCAGGCTGGTAATAATCATAATAGCTTACAAAGTATTCAACTGCATTATCAGGAAAATATTCTTTGAATTCTCCATACAGTTGAGCTGCCAATGTTTTATTATGAGCAATTACAATCGTTGGTCTGTTTAAAGCTTCTATTGTATTAGCCATTGTAAATGTCTTACCTGAGCCAGTTACTCCTAGTAAAGTTTGAAATTGATTTCCTTCTTGAAAGCCATTAACAATTTGTTTGATTGCTTCTGGTTGGTCACCTGTAGGCTTATAATCTGAAACAAGTTTAAAATTACCCATGCCTATCATCCCATCCTCTCTATATATAAATCATCACAATTCTATATATAAAATTTTATAATAACATAAAATATAAATTAACTTTAGTACTATAAGATTTTATAGTACTATTTGTTAGTATTATAAAATATAACATACTCTATACTTAATTACAAGATTTATCGAATGT
>CAZUDG010000022.1:17661-23244 GCA_964618775.1 uncultured Lachnospiraceae bacterium
AATTAATTGTTGTTAGCAGCTACTTGCTACTGCCTGTTATTAGTTCTTCTAAAACTTCAATACCTGTTTGTAATTGATTGTCTTCTTCCTTCTCAATTACAACTTGTTGTTTTAATTCCTCATTTAATTCAACTTCTACATCTGGAGCAATTCCAACCTCGTGAATATCTCTACCTTTAGGAGTAAAGTATTTGGACACTGTCACCTTTACAGCAGTCTCATCATTTAATGGGAAAATTGATTGAACAATACCTTTTCCAAAAGTTGTTGTACCAACTATCTTGCCGATTTCATAATCTTGAACGGCTCCTGCAAATATCTCAGATGCACTGGCACTGTTACCATTAGTTAACACAATCATTGGTTTATCAAAAAATTCCTTGCCATCTGATTTGATCTCTTCACGATTACCATATTTGTCTTCTGTATAAACAATTAAACCTTCTGGTAATAATCGGTCCAACATCTTAGATACTGAATCTAATAATCCACCTGGATTATTACGGACATCAACTATTAAGCCTCTTTGCCCCTGATTATCTAAGTCATCAATTGCATTTTTGAACTGGTCCACCGTTACTTCATCAAATTCAGAAATACTTATATATCCAATTTGATCCTCTAACATTGTATATTCAATCGTAGGAACTTCAATCTGCCTTCTAGGAACTGAAAATTCAAGTTCTTTGGTATTACCTTCCCTAATAATTGTTAATTCCGCACTGCTACCTTCCGGTCCCTTTATCTTGCTTACTACCTCAGTCAGGTCTTCTCCCGTAACTTCTTCATTATCGACTTTGTAAAGCACATCACCTGGTAATAGACCAACTTCATAAGCTGGGCTAGATACAAAAGGTTTTACTATAGTAATAATACCTGTCTTCACATCTTGGCTTACACTTGCACCAATACCGAAATATATACCACTGGAAGATTCTTTTAATGCATTATATTCTTCCTTTGTATAATAATTAGAATAAGGATCTCCTATACCAGCCACATAGCCTTTATATATTCCATCTACTAAATCTCCATCATTAACATCTTCTATGTAGTACTGGTCAATTAATCCATTTAGTCCTTCAAGTTTGTCTATTACATCATCTACATCTATAGAATTACCATCTTCTGTAGTTGCGAAATTATTATCTTTATTAAATAAGTTATTATTAGGTAACATATTTGCCAGGCTCAAAATTACAGCTACTATTATGAGGGCTCCTAGTATACCAGATATAAATCCTGCCCTAAATCTATTTTTCATTCAAAACCATTCCTTTTTTATATGAATTTAAAGGTAATTATAGGGATTCGTAGGACTTCCATAAACCTCTATTTGAAAATGTAAGTGGTTGCCTGTGGAACGACCAGTTGAGCCAACATAAGCAATTACTTGGCCTTTTTCTACATAAGTACCTGAACTAACTGCTAAGCTTGAAGCATGAAGATATTTTGTAACTAGTCCATTACCGTGACTTATATATATATAATTACCATTGCCAGAACCATATCCTGCAGCTGTTACTGTTCCTGAAGCTGCTGCTACAATAGGAGTTCCATATGAAGCTGCAATGTCTATACCTCCGTGAAATTCACTTCCACCTGTACCAAATGGATTACCACGCCATCCAAATCCAGAAGAAACTCTACCAGAAGTTGGCCAAATAAAGGATCCTGTACTGCTATTCCCCTGAGAAACATTGTTCTCTGGATTCGCTGCCTCTGCTTGTCTTTTTGCCTCTTCTTCTGCCCGTACCTTCGCTATTCTTGCGAGCTCTTCTTGTTCTCTACGCTTTCTCTCTTCTTCTTGTTGACGTCTTAATTCCTCTTCTGCTCTTTTTCTCTCTTCTTCTTCTAAATGTTCTATCTCTTTAAGCTTTTCTTCTAATTCAGCATCATATTCATTAGAAACAATCTCAGCTGCCATTAATTCGTCTTCATTTGATGTAAGTTCTTTGTTTTTTTCTTCTACCAAAATCATAACGGCATCTTGTTCATATTCTAATTCTTCTTGCATTAAGTTTAAGTCAGCAACTTTAACTTCTAATTCTTGTTCCTTTTCTGATACCTCTTTTGTTATCCTAGCATATTCATTAAAGATGTTATTATCATATTCTGTGATCTTTGAACGTATTTCTACTTGGTTTAAAAACTCAGAGATACTTTTTGACTCTAATAATATGCCAATAAATGAAGGCTCACCATTCTCATATATGTACTGAACACGTTTTTTCATACAATCGTATTGTTTTTCTTCTTTATCCTTAGCAAGCTTCAGCTCTTCTTTTGCAACTTCTAAGTCTGCTTCTGCTTCTTCTATTTCTGTAGTAAGTACAGTGATTCTCTCTGTTAACTCATTTAACTGTGTATCTAATTTTTCTATATAGTTAAGTATATCGCCTTTTTCATGTTCTAATGCAGCAATTATGCTATCTATATCCTTTTTCTTTTGCTCTAAATCTGCTTTTTCTTCTTTTACAGCGTCTAATCCTGTAGCACTAATTAGCATTGGAGTAGATCCTATTACCATTATAGCCGTCAAAATAATAAGTATTCCATTTATCATATGTTTTTTCATTTATGAAACCTCCACCTTTTTAATCTGACGTTTTACTGTTATTAAACTACCTAAAAATCCAATTCCAACTCCAACTAATGATATTATAGGGATTAGATCTGCAAAAATTGCCGATATATCTACAAACTCAACCATTTGGAAAACACTTATATATCTTCCTGAAACATAGTTAAGTATATTATCATATATTAAATATAATATAACTAATGGTATAATAGATCCAATAATGCCTATTATTGTTCCTTCAACTATAAAAGGGGATGTGGTAAAACTATTATTAGCACCCAATAGCTTCATAATTGATATTTCATCTTTCCTAGCTGCTACACCCATTGTCACAGATGAATTAATTAGGAAAACAGAAACAGCAATTAATATTACAATAATTGCTACAGAAACAATTGCAATAATTGAATTAATTTTAGAAAAAGCATCCGCTATAGTTTCAGAATAATTAACTTTTCTAACACCTTCTAAACCTTCTATGTATTCTACCACACTAGACTGACTACTTGTATCGTGAAGATAAATAGTATATGAATCAGAGTCCTTTAGTGGATTATCATCTCCAAAACTTTCAATCATTTCTTCGCTTAAGTATTCTTCTTGGTATTGTTTCCATGTTTCTTCAGCAGATATAAATTCAATGGATTTAACCTCTGCTCTTTCCTCTATTAACTCACCAATACCTTCAATTCTTGTTTGGCTAGTTCCCTCTTCAAAAAACACGGTTATACCTACTGAAGTCTCTGCTGATTTAACTATACTTTGAAAGTTCATAACAACAATAAAAAGGATACCAAATATAAACAAACTGGCTGTTATAGTACCTATTGAAGCTAATGAATACATTCGGTTTTTACCAATGTTTTTTATGCCTTGCTTTATAGTGTATTTAAATGTTCTAAAACTCATTGGAATAACCACCCTTTTGCTCATCACTAACTAGTTGACCATTGTGCAAAGTAATTACTCTTTTTTGCATAGCATCAACTATATCTTTATTATGAGTTACCACAATAACTGTAGTACCTCTTTTATTAATTTCCTTTAACAAGTTCATAATCTCGATTGAATTGGCAGGGTCCAGGTTACCAGTTGGTTCGTCTGCAAGTAAAATCAATGGGTTATTAACTAGAGCCCTTGCAAGAGCAACTCTTTGTTGTTCTCCTCCTGATAACTCAGTAGGATATGAGTTGTATTTTCTAGTAAGGCCCATTGAAGATAAGATAGCAGGAACCTTCCTGCTTATTATTGATTCAGGAGTGTCAATCACCCTTTGTGCAAAGGCTACATTCTCGTATACGTTCATATCTGAAAGCAAACGAAAGTTTTGAAAGACCACTCCTAATTTTCTGCGATGCTTAGATACTTGCCTATCACGTAGTCGTGATAGGTTTTGATTATTTACATAAACTCTTCCTTTTGTAGGTTCTATTTCTTTTAATAATAGTTTAATTAATGTTGATTTACCCGAACCACTTGCTCCAACAATAAAAACAAATTCACCTTTGTTGATCTTCATACTTATGTTTCTAAGAGCCGATATGTTTTTTTGGTAGGTCTTAAATACCCTATCAAAACAAATAATTGGTCTGGCTTCTTGATCCATTTCTAGTTCTGGGTTGTTAATGTCTGTCATTTTAATACTCCTGAGACTCCATGTACTTCATATATTGTACAACCATTAAAGCAATCTTAAATGTTATAGCATCATCAAATACTCTAAGGTCTAGACCTGTGCTCTTTTGTAGCTTATCTAAGCGGTATACTAGAGTGTTTCTATGGATATATAATTGTCTAGATGTTTCTGATACATTTAAGCTATTTTCAAAAAATTTATTAATTGTAGATAATGTTTCATCATCAAATTCATCTGGAGATCTTCCTTCAAAGATTTCTCGGATAAACATTTTACAAAGAGGTATAGGTAATTGATAAATCAAGCGGCCAATTCCTAAACTGTTGTATCCTACTATATTATCTTCATTGTAAAAGATTTTACCTACATCTAATGTCATCTTTGCTTCTTTGTATGATCTTGATACATCCTTAATCTCTTCGATTATAGTACCATAAGAAACTCTAACTTTAGTCATAACTTCAGTATTAAGCATGTCTAGGATAACCATGGCTGTCTTATTAACTTCTTCGTAATTATCTTCTTCTTTTAAGTGTCTAACTAAGATAATATTCTTTTCATCTACAGCTGTGATAAAATCTCTTGCCTTAGAATTAGTTGCAAATAAGCTTCTTAGGGTCTCTAGAGCATTAATATCCTTTTCATTCTTTGTTTCAATTATATATACAACTCTTCTTACATCTGTTTCAATATGAAGCTTTTTGGCTCTATTATATATATCTACTAAAAGTAAATTATCTAACAATAAGTTCTTAATAAAATTATCTTTGTCATATCTTTCTTTATAGGCAACTAAAAGAGTCTGTACATTAAAGGCTGCTATCTTTCCAACCATATATACATCATCGCTGTCCCCCTTGGCTAATACAACAAATTCCAACTGGTTTTCATCGAAAACCTTAAAAAATTGAATACCTTGTAAAACCTGACTGTCTGCTGGAGATTCAACAAATGCAAGAACCGCCCCTTCATAATCCTCACTATTATCAAAAGTAGTGGCAAGCGTTTTTCCTTCAGTATCCATTACACATAATTCTACTCGTGCAATACCCCTTAAACCATCAATAGTATTTTGCAAAATTTGATTTGATATCATTATTTCACTCCTTATTATATTTTACGTACTAAACTAGAGACTTAGTTTCACCGAAATACGACTTTTAACATATGACTCTAGCTATAGTTTAAAACTTCTCCTTAGTATATTAATATAACCTTAATATAGTTGTAATAATAGTATCACTGCTTGAGAAAAAAGTAAACTAATATGATACAACTTTCACTTTTTTTCTATGATTCTGCACTTTACAACATTAATACCTACATTATACCACTCTTTTTGCAAAATATTAAGATAAAAATA
>CAZUDG010000023.1:0-21231 GCA_964618775.1 uncultured Lachnospiraceae bacterium
TGCCCCCACCTGTTTTAGCCAGTGCTATTTGTTTAGCTGCATCCATACTTATAGGGGCCTTTTGTGTTGATGCTGGTGCAGATGCAGATGTTGTAAGAGGTGTATTTGTGGCCTTAGGTGTAGATGTTGCATCACTACTCTTTCTATTATCATAATCGTAATCATCTTTTTCAAATTCTAAAACTTTACCACTATATGCATCAAGTTCAATTTCATATTTGTAACCATCTAAAACAATTTCTATTTCATATTCTGGGTTATCATCACCATCATCATCATTGTCATCTAACTCAAACTCTACAATTACACCATTTACTAATCCCAAAGCAATTTCTCGAGCTTTTTCCTCACCAATATAATCTGATGGTTTTGTTTCAGCTATTTGATTAGTTTTTCTTGAAGCCAATACCCTTGAAAATAATAATTCTGGATTAATGTTTCTTACTTCAGCAATTTCAATAAGTTCTTTAATATTTAACTTTGAAATTACTTCTAAATCTAAATCATCATCAATTTTATTTAATTTCTTTGCAACCATCTGGCTACCTGTATTATTATCATATAGTTCTTTTGATAGTGATTGGTTAAGAATAGTTGCCTCAATTTGTTTGTTTTCTAAGTAAGCTGCAATTGCCTGGTTAAGTTTGTTAACAGCATCTGGATTAGCCCTTTCATCATTAACAGTTATCATAACTATATTATCTCTTCCACCTCTAATGTACCCAGATAATACCATTAAATCAGCAATATCCTCAATTGTATCTTCAAGATCATTATCTTTAATCTCGAATTCTTTTAGCATTTCTTTAGCATCTTCATTTAATGCATTAACCTGAACTACCTTATCAAGTCTATTTGAAACTATTTCTATACTTGGATTTACATCTAGTTTAAATGCATAAGCTGGTTGATTTAGTTTAATTCCCGCAAATGCTACTACCGCTACAAGCATAACTGCTATAACACCTATAATTCCTAATCTTTTATTATTCGTCATTTTAATATCCTCCTTGATAGTCTCTTATAAGACTGAATATCTATAATCTTTTTTATTATTTTTAACAAGTTAACTTTAACAAATTTGTTTTTATTGCAATAAATTTTTAAATACTTATTTCTTATTATTTGCCCTTCTAATAAGATAACTCATCAAGTCCTGGTTTTATTGCATTGATTTTATAATATTTTAAAATTAATCAAATTAGTTTAATTAAATAATATACATTTGATTATAAAAATGCTCAATCCCCTTACTATTATTTTATAAAAAATGACCCTGAAAGGAGACATTTATAACTGTCATCCTTAAAGGGCCAATGGTTTTTAAATTAATATTAAATCGTTTATAATGAATATAAATCTATAGGTTAACACGACTTGTGATTCATCTTAAGTTCTGCAGAATTATCTATTAATCGTCATAATCATCAATAGGTTCACTATCAAAATCTGTTATATTACCACGCAAATCAATTTCAACATCATATTCCATACCATTATTAATTATTTTAAATTCAAACTCATCATCATCTATATCAGTTTCTACTATTTTTCCACCATTTGTCTTGGATAGGGCAATTTTTTTCGCTTCATTTAAGCTAATGATATTGTTTTGTGTTGAAGTTGTTGCAGGGGGTCTATCATCAAGTGTTTCACTAGGCCTAGTTGTAGTTGGTGAACTTTCGGTTGGTGGTGATGTTTCTGTTTGGCTTTCAGTCTGGACCTCAGTTTGAGCTTCAGTTTGGGCTTGCGTTTGAACCTCAGCTTGAGCTTCAGTCTGAGTCTCTGTTTGGACTTGTGATGTTTGGGGAATATGCACCCTATCATCATTGTGACTATTTATAATTTGGTCAATATCAATTCCAAAATTGGCAGAAATCTCGATTAACTCATATAAAGATAAATGTACAAGATCTTCTGTATTTAAATTCGGGTTTAGAATAATCAGATTACTTATAAATGTCATCTTGCCTACGGAAATTCCATAGTCTTTTGCATATTTTTCTATAGTATTACTTTTGTTGATTGATTGGGTTAGTAGTATGGGTTTTAGACTATATGATTCGAATTTGTTATAAATTACTTTATCTAATTCTTCTACTTGAATATCTCTTTTGATAGAATCATTATTATATACTGATAAAAGTATCACATCTTCATGCTCTTCTATATAAGTAGAACTGCTAAGTGATGCGAGTGCAAGAGCTGTTACAATTTCTTCAGCTACTTCATTTAATTCTTTACTCTTATAGTCAATATCTTCGACTATATCAGCCGAATCCTCATTAAGTGCTATAAGATCGATAACGTGATCTCTTCTATTTGTGGTTATTTGTATACTTGGATTAACATCTAAATATATTTGGCTATAGGGCATTCTTAATTGCCAAAACCCAATAAATACAATCAAAAACATGGCTGCTAATGAGGCTAAGGATAGAAGCTTTTTATTATTAAAAACATTGAATTTAACAGTTTTATTTATATCATTTTCATTAATATTATTGTTATCGTTTTGATTAATATTACTAAAACTAATGTCTTGTCTTGTTATTTCATCATGTTTAGTCATTTTAATTACCTGTGTATTCTTAATATTATCTAAAATATTTATTGGAGCATCATTAATACTATTATTAATATGCTTTAATATTTCATTATTTTTCATATCCTACACCTCCCTCTTCAAAATAGTTTCGGATCTTTTTAAGTGCTCTATGGTATTTAGATAGTGTTGTTGAAAGCTTTAAACCAATACTATCAGCAATCTCCCTATGTTTCATTCCTGATACAGCGTATAAGAGAACAATTTCCCTTTCTTCTGCATCTAAAATGTTCAAGGCTGTTTCTAAAACGATCCTATCTTCATAATCTTTTACATATGAAAAACTCAAATCATCTTCAACTCTTTCTGTCTCAAAATTAATCTCTCGTTTTGTTTTTCTAAGTTCTGACAAATATAAGTTTTTAGCAATTGTAAACATCCAAGCTAAAGGTTTGCCCATGGGTTTATATAAGTGGGCTGATGACATGATTTTTATGTATGTTTCTTGCATCAAATCCAATGTTTCATCATGATTCCTAGCAATAGATAAAATGTAGGCATATAAGGTTCGCTCTGTTTGATTATAAAGCTCCTCCAAAGCATCCATATCATTATCACCTATACGTACAAAAAGTCTTTCATCTATATCATTATTGTTTTTGGTATTATTATCTTTATTTTGACTATTACTATTTTTATAATCATTTATCTTATGTATTTTATTTTTATTCTGATTATCTGTATTATCATCAAATACAAAGGAAAATAAGAGCATAGCTTCAACTCCTTCTAATTATATAACGTTTATAAAGTTTGTTTTATTGCATCAATTAAAAAGTTTCTTATAAACTATATAAACTCTAAATACCTTTTGTTTTATAATAGAACCTCTAAATATTTCATAAGTATCTTATCTACACGAAATTTCCTAGCATAATCCATAAGTATTTTAATATCCCTATCTGTCCTCCTGGCATAACCCTTAAGGGCTTTTTGAAATATTGAACTATCAATATCGTTTCTACTTCTAATAATATCACAAATGGTACGTTCTATATTATAAGTAGGAAGACTATGGCCTGAATCATTCTGTGTGAATGTTAACCCTAGATCATGAAAATCCGACTTAATAGTAAATACTTTAATTCCCATTGCGGCGAGGTTTGTTGGATTATATCCAGTTTTTACTGTCACTGTATGTTTGTCTGGTAAGTTATTAATCATACCTTGAAGATAAAGGGCGCTATCGTGTGAAAATATTACCTGTTTGCTTCTTAGACTAATTATGTACATTGGGTCTGGTATTACAGCTGGAGAAACAAATATCCCATGAGCTACTTTATTAAAGTTATTCTTGTCGAGATATTTATATAAAGCAAGCTTAGAGATTCCAGCATTAACAGCATCTGAGGTTTGAATTATTCCTTTTTTTTCCTTAATCAATTTGTTAATTTTTTCTTCAGCTAACATTGTCACCATTCCTTTCATGCTAATAGTATACTTTAAACTAGAATAAAAGTATATATTTTAAACGTTAAATCCATATGGAGCTAATATAAGAAATCATGAACTAGTATAAAACAAAAAAACGTTTCATTTATAAAATTAGGAAAGATCTGTTTTCCTAACTAGACAAATGAAACGTCCTGTAATAGTTGTACCTATAGCTTATATCATATTAATGTAAGCATAATTAATGAATAATTCAGCTGCTGCCATACCCATTGCAAAAAATGATAGAATAATAATTAAGAAAAAAGCCATTTTATCATACAAAAGTTTATTTGTGTTATCAGTCTTAAAATTGCCATATAAGACTTCAAAACCTAGCAATATAAAAATGACCGGCCATAGCTTAATAATGAATTCATATGATATGTTTTGAATAAAACTATTCAATAGGAAAAGTGCACCAGAAGTAATTAGCATAGTCCCCAGTGTTAAGGTACCTACTCTATGTGTTCTCATGTAATACCTCCTTAATTAAGAGCAAATAATTTATTATTCAACTTCTTCATTATCTAACTCATTAGTAGCTTTATTGTCCTTATATATTTCTTTACTATCTTCGAAATCATTAGGTTTGTTAGTTTCCTCATATATTTCTTCATCATCTTCTAGGTCATCTAATTCATGTTTTTTGCCTTTAATTAAATAAATCCCAAAATACATAATAGCTACACCAATGATTACCTGTGGCAAATAATAACCTATATTATATAAAAGATGTCTTAAATATTCTGGCAATATACTACTTAGTATAGAATAAAAATTATTCCACAAAATAGTAAAACCTATAATAATAAGTGATACAGCTAGTATATTACGGTACTTTTTCTGTAGCTTTTTATAAGATATACCTTCAAGAATCTCTGGAAATATAAGATATTGATCTTCTAAGCTATAAAACTCATCATCTGGTGTGGAACTAAGATTTTGTGTGTCAAAGAAACTGTAAAACCAAATTATTAATGCAATTAACATAAGTGGGCCAATATTTAACCATACACTAATAGAAATTATTAGTATAAAGTATGACATCAAACTTAATCCTCTTTTCATAAATCCCATGTACATCTGGCCTGCACCTGGAACAAAGGAAAAAATAAATGTGAAAAATTTATTCTTCTTTCTAATCATTTTTTATAACCTCCGTGTTTATAATATTATTTGAAAAATCTAAAATTTGATTGCTAACCTTATCCATACCACTTCTCATTGAGCTAATAAATGAGGCTTGGTCAGGAGTTATAACAAGCAACTCAATAGGTATAACCTTATTCATACTCGGATTATCTGGTAACTTATTTAAGGAAAACACTAAAATAAGGGCAGATAATGAAGCCACAACAACTTTAAAGCTGTATTGAAATAACTGCTTTTGTTTGGAGTCTCTTCTTAATTTAGAAACCTGTACACCCAAATGTTTTGATTTATTAAGTATATTCATCTTCATATCTGGCGGCGCTAAAACTAATTCGCCCTCCATTGATTCTGCTAATAAATCGGCGCAAAAGTCACAAGAACTAGTATGTTCTAAAAATCTTTTCAAATCATATTTTGTTAACTTGTTTTGATGAAATTCTTGTAATTCTTTTGAAGAGATATGTTGTTTGATATCTTTAGTATCTTGTTTATTAATTTTTGCTTCATTCATTGGGGCTACCTCCTTTTCTATAGATCTTCTTAAGTAAGGCCTTGGCACGGTAAATCTGAGTTTGAACGGTTTTTAACTTCTTGTCTGTTTTCTTTGCAATCTCCGCCGGAGTTAATTCATAGTAGAAATAATCCATTGCAATGTCCCGATATGGTTGTTTAAGTTTAGAACACTTTTCATAAAGTTGCTTTTTTACTTCTAATTCTAGAATGTTATCTTCTGGGGAAGGTGAATTTTCTCTTTGATTAATGAAATAATCATCATCAGTAGGAACCATTCTTCTGTCTGCACGTTTGATAAAATCTAAGCATTTATTTGTAGCTATTTTACTAAGCCAGGCTTTTTCATGCTGTCTATCAAATGAATTAAGGTTCTTGTAGGCGGATATAAATGTTTCTTGTGCCAGATCTTGTGCTTCAAAGTAGTCATGAACAATCTTGAAACATATGGAATAAACTAAGTTTTGATAGGTATCAATTAAGTATTCATAGTATTGCGCATTGTTAATTTCATCCGCCTCCCTTCCCACCTATTAATTATAACGAGACTAAAGTTAGATTGTCTTCAGATTTTATAAAATAATTTATTTTTTTATAAAAACATTTATTATAAGTACTGGCATATCAAATTTTTTAACTAATCTTTGTAATCTGGCTAGCCTCTCTCCTAAATCTGAGCGTTTGAAGCCTATATATGGGTTATAAAAGTCGTTAAAATCAAAATTTTTAATCATGTTACACCCGCATTTTTAGATTTTACAGAGACTTCACAGAATTTTAACAGTGCCAGGCACCGAAAATTCAAAAATCAGTACCTGGCACTGTGAAATCTTTGTGAACAAATTGTGAAAAGTTTATAGAAAATCTTTACGAATAGGATTGAATACATCTATGAGTAATCCGTCTTCTAAGCATGTAACTCCATGTACTGAATTAGCAGGCATATAAACAGAATCTCCCTTTGAAACAATGTCTGACTTACCATCAATAGTAAATTCAAACTTACCTTCTGCTATATATGTTATTTGTAAATGGTCATGGCTATGGGAGCTTCCCACTGCCCCTTTTTCAAAATATATCTCACACATCATTAATTCGTCAGAATATGCAAGAATCTTTCTTGATACTCCTGGTTCAGTTTTTGTTAATTCTCTATCTGCGTTTTTTACGAACATAATAATCTCCTTTTAGTTGAATTATATTGTGGTTTGTAAGTTAACTTGAAATAATATTATATATACAAGTTACAAAGTAATTATAACAAATTATTATATACATGCCAATTGACTTTAGTGATTTATGGTAAATATAAGGGACATATTTTTAGGTTTTCTTGAGTAAAATTGTAATTATGATTAAATACTTGAAAAAAAATATGAAAGGTTTATAATAAATCAAATAGAAAAATCTAGATACTTTTAGATTGATATTTTAATAACATAAAAATTAAAAATGAAAAGGGGAAACATATGGGATGTTTGGGAAATATTTTATGGTTGATATTTGGAGGGCTTATTAGCGGTTTATCTTGGGCCTTTATAGGAGTTTTATGGTGTCTAACAATAGTAGGTATACCTATTGGATTGCAATGCTTTAAATTTGCAGGTCTTGCCTTATTACCATTTGGAAAGGAAGTTCATTATGGTGGCGGTTTTGGATCACTCTTGCTAAATATAGTATGGTTATTATTATCTGGGATTCCACTTGCTATAGAATCAGCAATTATGGGAGCATTCTTATGTATTACAGTTATAGGAATACCATTTGGATTACAACATTTCAAAATAGCTAAACTTGCTTTGATGCCATTTGGTGCGACGGTTGAATAAGGGGTTAAGATAATTTAAAAAAATACGAACACATAGGTGGTCGTATTTTTATAACTCTTTAATTAAAAATATATCTTTTATTTTATTTTTATTTTCTAAAAATTGTCCCCTGTTTTATTATCTTTTATTTCCCTTCAATTCTTTATGTTTATCTAGAATATATAAGGCTCCATATCCAGATAAGTCCAATAACTTATCACTTTCAACAGGATATATATTTTTAAAAGATCCATCTTCCTTAAAAAGCAAGGTTAGGGCATCCTTTAATATATCTCTTCCACAAACATAAACATCTAGAATAGTAGTTGAATTCATAAAATCACTATTTAATACAGCCTTTATGTCTTCATAAAGAACTATTCCTAAAAGCATATTTGCCTTTTCATTTTCACTATAATCAGTAAACTGATCTAGTATGCGAAGTGAAAAGACTGAACGATTTAATCCAACCTTTTCACATAGCCTATGGCCTTTTATCACCATATCTTTACTTATTTCCTTAGCAAATGAGCCATTTAGGGCATCTGAAATTATTGTGTTGCTTGTTATAGTTGATATAAGTTCCCCGGATAAAGTTGTTATACAAGAACTGATTCTATTAATTTCATCAATAAAAATGAATTTGTTGTGAGAACCAGGTATAACTATTAGAGAGGGTCCTTTTATTGCAATTCTATTCATAAACCCAATGACTTCTGTTTCTTCACCACGCATCATATCCATGTCTTCAACATTGTTTAGTGTGATTGGGTGGATACTATTTTTAACCCCTGGTATAAAATGTATATATTTATCTACAATTTCAGGAAAATAGAATTTCTCTACATTATTGGCTAATTCCCCAATTCCTGCTGGTGTTTTTAAATGATTCACTTCCACTATGCCAATATTTGAAGTTATCATTCCTGAGGCAATAATTGAATCAATATTATCCAAAACAAGATTGTTGTTTTCTAAGATTGAAATAATCCCTTTATGCAAATATTCTTTAATTTTATTATTGTTATTATCAAAGGCAGTGTTTCTTACGCCAACTTCTGCAGATTGACTATCAATTATGTTTTTGTCTATATCCCATAATGTCACTCGTGTGTTTGTAGTGCCCATGTCTATAGTTAGATGATACATAACACTTACCCCTTCCTATAAAAAGAGTCAATATATTTATTAAATTTATAATTAACATCATATTAGTAACATTATATATAAAAGCTATTATTAGTCTTCTAATGCCTTTACAATTTCTTTTGCTTTTTTGCTAATTAAATCAAAATCATTATTATTGATATGTTGTCTATTAACTAATTCACTTCCAATACCAAACCCTACTGCTCCAGCATTTGCATAATCTTTTATATTCTTATCATTAATTCCACCAACTGCCATAATGGGGATATGAGGCAGTGGACCTCTTAAAGATTTTAAGTAACCAACACCCAGATCATTTGCAGGGAACAACTTAATATAATCTGCTCCTGCTTCATAGGCCATAACAACTTCAGTAGGTGTCATAGCCCCTGGAATAGCAACTATATTTAATTCTTTAGCTCTCTTTATAACATTAACATTGGTATTAGGTGATAATATAAAGCTAGCCCCACTTTCATAAGCTGCATCAACCTCTTCAACCCTTAAAACAGTTCCTGCACCAATAAGAACCCTATCTCCAAAGTCTTGTTTGATTTTTCGTATTTTTTCACAGTTTCTTTCTAAGTAATTATCCTCATTATTGTCAAAGGTAAATTCTAGGCACTCAATTGGCCCCTCCAATAAAGCCTCTACTAATTTAGAAACATTAGAAATATCAACGCCTCTTATAATGGCAATAATTCTTTTTTCTTCAAGATAATTTTTAATTTTTTGTTTATTCATATTGTTCTCACTTTCCTTAATATAGAAATAACCTTATAATTGTATATTGTAACAAATGAAATATTATATTACAATTGAATTAGTAAGCTTTTTACAATAAGCTTTTTGATGAAAAGGAGGCAATTATATGTCTAAAAAAATTCTAATTGTTGGTGGTGTGGCTGGAGGCGCTTCAACTGCTACTCGTGCACGTAGACTAGATGAAAACTCAGAAATTATCATGTATGACAGGGGTCCTCACGTATCCTATTCAAACTGTAGTTTACCCTTTTATTTAAGTGGTATTGTTGAGAAAAGTGATGATTTATTAGTAATGACTCCTGAAATATTTAAAAAACGTTACAATATTACTACTCGTGTTAGGCATGAGGTTACCAATATAAATCCAGAAGAAAAAACTATTGAAGTTAAAAATTTGAACAATAATGATATTTCAAATGAAAGTTATGATTATTTAGTACTCTCTCCTGGCGCTAATCCAATCATGCCTAAACTACCTGGTATAGATAATCCTAATGTTTTTTGTGTTAGGAATGTTCCTGATGTTGTAAATATAAAGAATTATATTGAAGAACATGAAGCAAAACAAGTAGTTGTGGTTGGTGGTGGATTTATTGGTATAGAAGTGGCTGAAAATCTTCACTTGGCTGGTTTAGATGTAACACTTGTAGAGGCTCAGAAACAAATTCTTAACAACTTTGATTATGATTTAGCCCAAATACTTCATAAGGAATTGATGGATAAAGGTGTTAAACTTATACTTGAAGATGGAGTTACCAAGTTAGAAGATAAAACCGTTATATTAGAATCTGAAAAGGAACTTCCAGCAGATCTTATAATTATGGCGATTGGTGTATCTCCAGAAACTACCCTTGCAAAAAAGGCAGGATTAAAAATTGGACAAACAGGTGGAATAAAAGTTGACTCCAATTATAAAACTAGTGATCCTTATATTTATGCTATCGGTGATGCTATAGAAGTCTTTCACAACATTACAAAGAAGGTAACTCTGTTTCCTATGGCATTTCCTGCACAAATGCAAGGTCGTACCGTGGCTAACCACATATATGGACAAAATGACAGAAACCCTGGAATAACTGGCTCTATGGTACTACAAGTATTAGATATGAATGCTGCTTCAACTGGGATAAATGAAAAACAAGCAAAGGCCATAGGTATTCCTTATGATTTCTCATATGTTATTGCTACTGATAAAGTTGGCCTAATGCCAAGTGCAAATTTAATGCATTTAAAACTATTATTTGAAGTTCCAACAGGACGTATCTTAGGGGCACAAGCTATTGGTAAAGGTGACGTCACAAAGCGAATTGATGCTATAGCAGCGATGATTACTATGAATGCTACTCTTGAAGATTTAAAAGATCTTGAACTATGTTACTCTCCTCTATACAATACAGCAAAAGACCCTGTAAATATAGCTGCGACTGTTGGACTAAACTTGTTACAAGGCACATTAAAACAGGTACACATTGATAAAGTCAGGGACCTAGTTGAGAAGAATGCTGTTATTGTTGATGTACGTGAAAGATATGAATATGAAAGAGGACATATATCAAATGCTATCAATATTCCCCTAAGTGAACTTAGAGAAAATATATATAAGATTCCACAAGGTAAAACCATTTACCTACACTGTCTACTATCTGGCAGAAGCTACAACGCATATAGAACACTTCAGAATGAAGGCTTTACCGATCTTTATAATATTACTGGTTCATATTTAGGTCTTTCTTATTATGAGTATTTTAATGATAAAACAAATAATCGCAAGCCTATTCTAACAGGATATATTTTCGAATAATATTTTAGGGCCAGGTACCAGGACCCGGTACCTGGTACCAATGTTACTAAACCAAACGCACTATTTCCAGGCGTTGCAGCAGTTTATTGATTGGTACCTGGTACCAAATTTTCCTGTTACTTATCTTTTTAAGGATATATTGTTACTTGTGTTCCTATGGGACATTTGTCCCATAAAATATCCATAATCTCATCATCAACTGCCACACAACCCTGGGTCCAATCAGAATCACTACCATGACCATGAATCATTATTTCCCCACCTAATCTTGTATCCCATGGTGGCCTTCTTTCTCCGTTTATTGCATCAACTATCACATCATACTCTTCATTACTTATTAATCCATTTTCAAGACCTCTAATTGCATCAGGAATCATTGGATATGATATTCCTAAAGAAAGGTAGTATTTACTTTGTGGGTTTTTAGTACATACATAATATGTTCCTTCTGGAGTTTTGCCATCTTCAACTTGTTGTTTATGACCAACTGAAGTAAATCCAAGTCCTATATCATAATCTCCTATTAGCTTTGCACCGTCATACAATTCAAGCTTTCGATCACCTTTATAAACAATTATCTGCATACCATCTTCTGATGTAGGTTTTAGATATTCTGGACTAGGCTCTGGTGTTGTCTTAGTTGCTGGTTCTGGAGTTAGGCTTGGATTTGGCTTGGATGGATGTGTTCTATCAGCTGAATCTGTTTTTGATTCTGATTCTACTGTACTACTATCTGAGCTCGTTTCATCAATAATAACATCATCACTTCCTCTATCTTTGTTATTACAACCCACCAATGCTGTTGTAATCAATATTAATGTAATGATCCTTATTAGTAGCAAAGCAATTCTAATCATTGGAATTCTCCTTATTCGCAATATTTAAAAAGATACCTGGAACCAAACAACCAGTACCAAATAGCCCAAATAGCCTCCAAATAGTCTAACAATTTCCTTCATACACGTATATTAATTTCTCTCGAGCAATTTCTGCTAGTCGATATATTTTCTTTACTTCTGTAGCTGGCCTATCTAGCATTTTGTATGTTGGAAAGAATCTTGAAATGTGAAGAGGTATTTCTGGATTAACTGAAGCTAAAAATTCTGATAGCTCTCTCATCTCTTCTTCACTATCGTTTTCTTTTGGTATGATTAGAGTTGTTAGCTCAACGTGGACTTGTTTTGAAGCTGCTTTAATGAACTTCTTAACAGTCTCCAAGTCCCCGCCCAGCTCCCGGTAAAATCCTTCTGTAAAACCTTTTAAATCAATGTTAAACGCGTCTATATAAGGAAGTATTTCATCTAATACATTTTCATTAAAACAACCGTTAGTTACTACAACATTCATAAGGTCATATTCTTTGGCAAGTTTTGCTGTGTCTCTAACATACTCATATCCAATGAGTGGTTCGTTATAGGTATAGGCTATGCCTATATTATTCTTGTTTTTTAAACTTGTAGCTAGTTTTACTAAATTCTCTGGCGTCTTATATTCAGTTTTAATATCCTCTTCAAATGCCATTGATATAGGGTAGTTTTGGCAAAATGAACACCTTAAATTACAACCAAAGCTTCCAACTGATAAGATGTTTTTACCAGGATGAAATCTATTTAGTGGCTTTTTTTCTATTGGATCAAGGGCAAGACTAGTTATATGCCCGTAATTTATAGGAACCATATTGCCATCTTTATTACTTCTAGCCCTGCAAACTCCAATTTGCCCCTCACTTAAGTTACAATAGTTGGGGCACACTCTACATTTTATTTTGGTCAACAATATATATCACCACCTAAGTATGTCTTACAACCTTGAATCTTTCCAATTGATAATCTTCACTTTTAGATATACCAGCCTTTTTAAGGGCTATGGCAACTTGTTCTTTGGCAGTATCTACTCCCTCTAAGTTAGGAAGCAACAGTCCTCTCCTATAGCCTTTAGTTACAATTACACCGTAATTAATAGGATCCAATTCATCTATAGAGTCTATTTTTTCTGGTTCACTAAGGACATCAACACTATATACTAAGCTATCTAGTTCTTCCTCACTTACAGGTGGGAATCTTGGGTCTTCTATTCCAGCACTAATTGCATTTTGTATAATTTCATCGGCAATTGAATTAGTGGTAGGTGAAATTGTTCCAATACACCCACGCAAGTTTCCATTTAACTCCAAGGTAACAAATACTCCTGCTTGGTTTTCTAACATTTCATCACTTAAACCTGTTGGTTTTTTTATTCTTTTATAATTAATCACGTAATGTTCTATTGTTTGACGAGCAAGCCTTACATAGTCATCTTCTTCAGATTCTAAAGAGCCTTCTCTCTTTTTACCCTTATTAATATAAATTTCATCAAAACGTCTATTATCGTCATTACCAGTAACTTTAAAAGATGCTACTGCATATCCCACGCCAAATGGGCCTTCATAGGATAACAGTTTGGAATCCACACTTTTCCCATCTAAGGCTCCTGCCATTATTACAAATGTTCGATGGCCACATTCAGCTGCTTTTTCACAAAACTCCTCATCAAACTCAAGGAACTTCAAAAAATCGCCTGAATCCATAGCCCTAGTAACTTCTCTATCATATATAGGCCCTTCTTCTCTATATCCATAAGGTCCTTTTTCTTTAAGCATATGAGACAGGTCTCCACTTGCCACAAGCACTACCTTTTTCTTGCCATTATTTGCTGCTTTGGAGATACATTTTCCAAATTCATAATGATCTAAATATGGCAATCCTGAAATAGATACTCTAACAGTTTTGTAATCTTTATAATATTTATCAATGAAATAAAGAGGTATCATTGTACCATGGTCTAATGCTTTATTACGTTCACCTTCAAATCCAGCACAAACATTTGCCTTATAAGCTTCATTTGCAATTTCTTTTACCAAATCCTCATCATATTTGGTCTCTAATGATATGTTTCCATAACCAAAAGCTCCAAAATCGCCTTTTCCACCCTTACCTGGTGAAATATGAATGTAATCATGATACATAATAGAGTGAGAAGTTGCTATAACAATTGTATCTGGTTCAATTTTAGCAATTTCACGTGCAACCTTATCAAAAGAGTCTATAGTATCCTGGATTCCACGTTCCTGGCCCCTTCCAATATCGGGAATAATAAGTGGTGGGTGGGGAACTATGAAATTGGCAATAATGCCCATAATATCTTCTCCTTTCAAATCATCGTTATTATTACGTAATTGCGAAACATGTTTTAACATACCGGAATAGGTCAGAACAGGTAAAAACTACTCGTCCTTAAAATGTGTAGTTACATGTTTAAAATCACAATATGGCATATTTTTAGAATTACCACACCTACATAGGGTTAATCTATTCCTTTTCTCATAAGTATAGCCATTAGAAGATTCAAGAGTAATATGGCCTTTTACATATAAAGGTCCACTAACCCTTCTTTCGGGATCCTGAAGAACTTCAATTGCTGGTTCAAAGTCTTCTTCTATAGTATTACCATCTTTATCTTTTACAACAAGTCTTCCTGCAGGACATTCCCTAGCACCTTCAATAACATCCTTCATATCAAAAGGGTCGGTACTTCTAATGATAGTCCACATATCACCATTTTTTCTATGACAAAGCCTAGCAAGAGCACACCTTCCATCATCTAGCAAATCAACTTCAGGCCCAGCCATTTTAAGTTCGACTCTTTCTGAAAATTTATTATTTGCTGCTGTTTCAGTTCCATCAAATCCACATTCAACATGACTTCCATCACAAAATGGATGTGTTTTACTTTTTCCACATCTACAAAGAGCATATGTTTCACTTTGTGGAAGTTCACGTCCTTCTCTATATTCATAGGTTCCATCACATAATGGTGTAATAACCTTCTCAGATAAAGGCACATTGCCTGTTACAATGTAAGGACCATCTTTACTTATAGTAATTTTACATTCCTCTTTATTATCCATGATGTATTAGCTCTATGCTTATGTTATTTAGATATTACAAAGAGCTTGACATACCACCTTTCTTCCTTTGTATTTATAGTTTCTTAATTTAAATATAACAGTAAATCTATCCTTTGTAAATAATGATTGTAGAGGGATATTAGCTGCAAATGTGATATATAAGATTAAAGACAAGACTTAGATTAAGATAATTGTATTAATTAATTGACAAGCAGTATTACAGTTGATAGATTTAAATATAAACATTTATATTAGATAGCTTAGGAGGTTATAATTTTATTAGTTTTCTGCATTATAATGTATAATAACAATTGTGTATATAATTATTTTATTCAAACTCTATATATAAATTATATACATCTATTTATATATATTAACAGCAAAAGTATACAAGGAGGAATCATATGAACAAAAAGCAATTAATTGGATTAGTTGTAGCTGGCTTAGTATTTGCATTTGTAGCCTCTGCTAGTATTATAACTAATCACATATCAGACAGTATCCCAAAAAAAGAAACCACATCATTTATGGATACATTATTAGAAGCAGAAGAAATTTTCTCATTTCCAAACGAGAATTTTATAGGGGTGGTAAATGTTGAGGGAACCATTTTAGACACTTCAAGCTCAGCGTTTGGTATTGACTCATATAATCACACTGCTACGATAGAATTAATAGATAGATTAATCGATTCTAGCCATAATACTGGAATTCTTCTCAATGTCAATAGCCCAGGTGGTGGGGTTTATGAAAGTGATGATATATATCTTAAGTTAATGGAATATAAAGAAGAAACAGGTAGACCAATATGGACTTACATGGGAAGTCAAGCAGCTTCTGGAGGTTATTATATTGCAATGCCTTCTGATAAAATTGTTGCCAATAGAAACACCTGGACTGGATCAATTGGAGTTATAATTGGTGTAGGTAATTATAAAGAGCTTGCAGATAAAATTGGATATAAAGAAATATATTTTACTAGTGGAGAAAATAAAACAATGGGAGCCGCCACTTTAGATATGACAGACGAACAAAAAGAAATCTTTCAAAGTATGGTAGATGAATCCTATAATCAGTTTGTTGATATTATTGTAGAGGGTAGAGATTTACCACGAACTAAAGTTATAGAAATAGGCGATGGCAGGATATACACTGCTAAACAGGCCTTAGAACTTGATTTAATTGACAGTATAGATACATATGAGAATACAGTTCTTGCTTTCCAAGAAGCAACTGATAATTCTATAATTTATGAACATGAGGTAGATTCATGGGGTTTTAGAACACTCTTTGGTGAATTAGTAAATTTAAAACCAAAATCTGATACACAAATAATGAGTGAATTTATAGAAAAACAAGGAAATGGGGTGCCAATGTACCATGCGTATCCAGGAGAATACTAGTGAAATGTATTTCAATAATGAGGTGATTTATGCTGGATTTTTCGTTAGATTATCAGCTTATCTTATAGATATAATAATAGTAGGCCTTATATTACTAGCACTTAAAGTTCCTATGTGGATTATATCTTTATTTAATCCGGAATTCATATTACTTAGACCTGTATTGTTTGACTTTTCAACATGGGATATTACTATTTATCTTCTCTCTTCATTTTATTTTATTTTATTGCACTATTTTAAAGGTGCTACAATTGGCAAGTTTTTATTACGAATAAAAGTTGTATCTGATAAAAATGAAGAAGGAAAACTAACATTAATAAATGCTATTTATAGAGAAACAATTGGAAGATATCTTTCTGGTTTGCTCTTTATAGGATATCTGTTTATTGGTGCAAGCAATGATAAACGTGCCCTTCATGATATTATTTGCGATACTCATGTGGTATATAATAAATAATGCTATCTTGTACATAGAATATCCTTTCTAAAATACAAAAGCCCAGACATATATGCTTGCATTTGTCTGGGCAACTTATTTTGATCAACTATCCCCTAAATTAGCTCTCTCCTAATTTCTTCTGGTGTTTTACTTGATAAATACACAGGTGGAATATCTACAACAGTTTTGGCACCAGCAATACCTTCTTTGTTTAATTTATAAGCAGCTCTTGCATATGCAACTAAAACACTTGCAGTAAAGTCAGGATTCGATTCTAAATTAAGTGTATATTCAATAACCTGGTTATGTTCATTGTTTAAGCCAGTATTTCCATGACGAATAACTAAACCTCCATGAGGTAAACCTTTATGATTTTCTTCTAGTTCCTTTTCTGATATAAAATGAACCTTTGTATCATATTCATCAAAGTAATTTGGCATGGTTACTATATCATGCTCAATGCGATTTTTATCAGCACCTTCCTCTGCTACAACAAAACATTCTCTTGTATGTTTTTGTCTTGTAGTAAGTTTAGGATTTTCCCCATTCTTAATGGATTCTATAGCACTCTCCATAGGTATGGTATACTGAACACCCCTCTTAACGCCATCAACTCTTCTAATGGCATCTGAATGCCCTTGGCTTACACCCTTACCCCAAAATGTATGAGTGTTTCCTTCTGGAAGAATAGCCTCGGCATATAATCTATTAATTGAGAACATACCAGGATCCCATCCACTGGCTATAACTGATACTTTACTAGATTTCTTATTAATTTTATCCATTTTATCAAAATACCCTGCTATCTTTGCGTGTGTATCAAAAGCATCAACGGTATTAAACATGCTAGCAAACATAGGGCCTTGACTTGGTATATCTTTCGCACTTCCTCCACATAATATTATAACATCTATCTCACTAACCATTTCTATTGCTCTATCCATATGATAAACAGCCACATTATCATGTTGGGGTTTTATAGTGTTTGGATCTCGTCTAGTAAAGATTCCAACAAGCTCCATATCCTTATTTTGATTAATTGAAAGTTCTGTACTTTTACCAAGATTACCATATCCAACAATTCCAATTCGTATTTTATCCATAAATTCCTCCTGCTGTCTGATGTTCAAATTACATTTATAATTATACTATTTAATAAAAATAATTACCAGATTAAATGTATAAAGGTATTAGTGACATTTAATAACAAAAAAGGAATAGTTTCTAAAATTCACATTATTAAATGTAAACTTACTATTCCCCTAATATATTATAACAGATCTGTTTATTATATTTATACCATCTTCTTAATACTTTCTTAGCTCATCGCTACCATCATCTTCGATTTTTTCAATATTTTTAATAATAACCTCATAACTGTAATCATCATTTACCCTAATATTTATAGTATCATTTACTTTGCCATGTAATAAAGCCTTCCCTAATGGTGAATCTATACTTATCTTATTCTCTAATGAGTTTGCCCTAATTGATGTGACTATTTTATAAGTTTCATCTTCATCATCTTCTGGAAAATAAACAGTGACTAAGGTGTTAACTCCAACTTCGCCATCATTTGCTTCACTATCAATGAATGTAGCATTATTTAGAATTCTTTCTAAATATCTAATTCTACTATCATTTTGATTCTTGAATTGTTTAGCAGCTTTATATTCAAAATTCTCGCTAAGATCACCATGAGCCCTAGCTTCTTTAACATCTTCTAATGCTTCTGGTCTTACAACAAGCTTTCGGTGACGAATCTCATCTTCCATTCTTTTTTTATCTTCACTAGTTATTTTCTCAAACATTATATCCTCCCACGCTGCCCATGTGAATATACTTAAACAAACTCATCTTGAGCAATCCTATGTAAATCTTAAATCCTATCAATATCACGTAAAATAAATCTATAATATACCAATAATATAAATGTAATTGCTACTGCAACTATTACCATACTCATTCCACCAATTATACCAACTGTATCAGCAACTGCTCCTATTACTATTGGCATTATAATTGCCCCTAAACCTGCTATAGTCAGCATAAAGCTTAGAGCCATTGGATAATCTATTATAAATATTCCTATACTTGCAAGAGTTGTAGGGAATATCCCTGACATAAAGAAGCCAACACCGATTATCCCAATAAAAATCGGTCTTATCTCCCTTCCTGATAATAACATAATAAAGAATATTAAATATCCAATTGCTCCACCTATTAATAGTTTTGATTTTTCTACATAGGTTGACAGCCAAGCATAAAGTATACGGCCAAATAAAATTATTAACCAAAGTACACTTGACATTATTTGGGCTAAAGGACCACTCATAAGTCCTGAATCTTTAAAATATGTTACTAACCACCCATTTATACCTTGTTCTGCACCCATATAGAAAAACAAAATTCCTGTTGCAGTAATAAAATATTTATTCTTAAGAAAGCTCCAGTCAGTTTTCACCTTGACTTTAGCTTCATTATTTCCATTATTTTTTTTTGATTTATTATTGCCCTTAATTTCTTTATCATTTGGAATTGGTATAAATATAAAAATAATAAATGATGTTAAACACATTATTGCTACTACTAATATTACATAGATCCATCCGTCTGGATTATTTCTTGTAAATAGCATAGCTAAAAATGGAGATACAAAAGCACCAACAGCGAAGAAGCCATGGAGAATGTTTAATGCCCAACCTTTTCCTGTGGCAATCTCATTCATAATACCATTGTTAAAATTACTTACTCCACCTTTTGTTAAACCAGTTGCAGCAAATGCAAATATTAATAAAAATGGATTGTCTGTTACAATCATTAAGAAAAATCCAATTACTGCAAAGCTACTTAAAAATAACACACTTTTTCTTCTACCAATACGAAGTGGTAAAACACCAGCAACGAAACTAGATATAAGGTTACCAATTGAGTGAAAAGCAATAAGTATACCAGCCACCTTATAACTTAAGTCATAAGTTCCTCGCATATATGGAAGTATGGCTCCTAAAATTAAAGCAATTATACCATTTACAAAAAAGGTATAAAAACTTCCAGCAAATACTTTGTTAACATCTTTTTTAGGCAAGCTATTACTTGGCAAATTATTTATATTTTTTTCTTTTGTTGTATTCATTATTCTATCCTTTTAATTACCTTTCAATGATGCATTTAAATTAGTTCTATATTAAAGCAACATTTTGTAGGATATCATAAATTGAGATAAATGTAAAGTTTTGTATGCATTATTGGCTAGTTCGACATTATTAGGCTAGTTATAGCTTTAAGTTATAGCTTTACTGAAGGTTGTTTGCCTAACATGCAGGTAAAAAAATGCTTTCCTCTACTAGTTACAATTCAACCTTATCAATATAGTACTGGGAATTAATTATAAGCCATAAACCATTAAAAAAGCTTTCTATGTTCCATATACCAATCCCATTTAAATTATATTCATCTACTACTTCCATAAAAGAAAGGACAGATCTTGGATCATTAAATCTAACTAGAAATTCTCTGTTTCCTTCCTCATATATATAATAAGCTGTCTGAGTTCCTTCATCAAATAATATTGGTATGTTAAAGTCCTTTGCTAATTGAATAGCTGATGTAATTGATATTGAATTCCCCTGGGAAGCACCTGGTACATAGGGCAATTCCCACATATATCCTACTGTATTAATTCCTAATTGAAAAAAATCATTTTCAA
Source organism: uncultured Lachnospiraceae bacterium (assembly GCA_964618775.1). Lineage (GTDB taxonomy): Bacteria > Bacillota > Clostridia > Lachnospirales > Lachnospiraceae > JAAYRG01. The sequence continues at coordinate 20,722 of CAZUDG010000023.1, forward strand.
TATATTCTAGGAAGTATTCCACAAACTTAGTTAATGTAGTGAAATTTATAATCCCTTTTGGAGCCCCTAATGTCAACCCTACACTAGTTGGAAATAGTATGGAACTATCTACTAACTCATTAACCTCACGTATATAGTATTGGGTAGAAAAAACATCAGAAATAAGTTCAAATGAGTTTGGAACAATAGTATCAAAAACTAAAAGGCCTAATTCTTTAACTCGATTAATTAGCTCAGTCATAAATTCAATATAAAGCACTTCATCACTAGGATATAAATAAACAGGACCTACACTTAATCCTGAGTATCCTTTTTGTATAAGATTATTAATAAGGCTTTCAATTATTGAGTTTCTTATACTTTCGTTGTTGAGTATAATATGAAGAATATCAGTTTCTGACACATCTTCTGTAACATCAAAAGAAACTATCATAACTGGGGCAACTCCATAAGTCTTTGCATATTCAATAATCCTAGAATCATCTAACTCCCTAACCTGACCATCTATTT
>CAZUDG010000023.1:21331-23154 GCA_964618775.1 uncultured Lachnospiraceae bacterium
ACTGTAACATTATACATAATTGCAATTTGCTCTAACGTATCTCCTTCTACTATAGTATGAGTAATTCTTGGATATAAAAGCACCAAAACACCACCAACTGCAAGATTATTAGGTTGTACTACCCCATTTTCTCTTATTATCCAATCAGCAGAAATTTCATATAAATTTGATATACTATCTATTGTTTCGCCCGGCTCAATAACATGTAAAATCATAGGGACACCCTTGTTTTATTATTTATTCTATTATATGTTTATTTAGGTGAAATAATGAGCTTTGTTAAATGTTGATTCCCAATGACCTCATTTACAAAAAGAGCACAGTGCCTAATTTCACAGTGCCAGGTAGCAAAATTCAGGATGACAAAGCTCAGACTCAATATTTCTACAAGTCAACCTTGTCAATATAATATTGAGAGTTAACTAAAAGCCATAAACCATTAAAGAATGCTTCAATATTCCAAACTCCTATTCCATTTAGTTTATAATAATTAACTGCAGATAAAAGAGTAAGAACGCTTCTTGTGTCTCTAAACCTTATGAGATATTCTGTGTTACCTTCCTGAAATTTAAAAAATGCAGCTTGTGTTCCTCGATCAAACAGTATTGGAATATTGTAGTCTCTTGCTAATTGAATTGCTGATGGTGCAGAGATTGCATTCCCTGTAGATTCTCCAGGTACATATGGTAGTTGCCACATATAGCCTACTGAATTTATACCTAATTGAAGTTCATCTGATTCAAAATATTCTAATACGTAATCCATCATATCTAATAATGCATGGTAACTAGCAATTCCTGCTAGTGATCCATAAGCAAGACCAACACTAATAGGAAATATAATTGTACTATCTATCAACCTATTAACTTCAAGTATATATCCTTCTGTAGTAAAGACATCAGAAATCAAAGAAAATGTGTTTGGTACTATTGTATCAAATAACATCAATCCCTCTGCCTTAACTCGACATGTTAACTCTGTCATAAATTCAATATAAAGCTGTTCATCACTGGGATAAATGTAAACAGGACCTACACTAAGTCCTGAGTATCCTTTTTGTATTAGACTTCTAATAATGTCTTCAATTAAATTAATTTTTAAGTTTTCATCATTAAGTATTAGATGAAGGATATCAGTTGCTGTCATCCCTTCACTTTCATCTAGGGTAATAATCATTACTGGAGCAACTCCAAAATCTTTTGCAAGTTCAATAACTCTTAAATCATTTAAATCAACAAACTGACCATATGAATTAATAACATAACTGTGTATAATCAAATATGTTAAGTATGGTAGAGTTTTTCGAAGTATATCTTCATCTATAAAGTTAAAACAATACCCTATTATAGTTAAATTTCTTATTCTTTCACATTCATATTCAATCACTATGGTATCCCCTACCCTTAGATACTCAAGATTAGATAAATATGAATTATTACGTAACAAATCCATAACTGTTACATCATACATATTTGCAATGTTTTCTAAAGTATCTCCTTCAACTAATGTATGAGTAATTCTAGGATACAATATTACTAAAACACCACCAACTGCCAAATCATTAGGATCTACAATTCCATTTTCTCTTACTAGCCACTCAGCAGATATATTGTAATCATTGGCAATCGTATATGCTGTTTCACCAGATTCAATTACATGCATTATCATAGGGACACCTTTGCTTTAATATTATCATTTAATATTATTATATGTAAAAATTGGTGAATAATGAAGTTAATAGGAATATATATGAATCTGTATTATTAAATAGTTTAAGGATAAAATAATTATGTAATGATTTTTAATTAAATGAGTTACGAGAA
>CAZUDG010000024.1:0-19556 GCA_964618775.1 uncultured Lachnospiraceae bacterium
TATAATTTTTGTGGTCTTTTACAAATATTCTAAGTAATAAATCTGTCATAGAAAATACTCCTCTTTTTGTAATAATTGTTAGTATTACTTTTTCTTAATCTAAAACTTTTGTTAGTCTTATTATTTTCTTCATCTATAATTCTATCTTATTATATTTATTCCTCTAATTGTTATCACCTGTCTAAATTTGAGATTTGCTTTACTTTCATATTCATTTTAGCATATTTTATATATTTCGTTGCTATAGTTTATTTTTACATACTCAAATTATTGACCTTATAAAGTAATAATAACATAAAAACTGGTCAATGACTTTGATTTATATCAATTTATATCAATTTATAAATTTAATTTATAACCTGTTATAGGTTTTTCATATATAGCTTTTAGATTATCTACTAGAAATCTCACAATAAATATAATATTATGTTTAAATGGAACCATTGATAAAAATTTACATCTAATATACAATTTATAATAATACAAAAATATTCATAAAAAGTGAGGTCAGGAACTGGTCCTGGGAATTTCAGCCATATTATGCTGGCAGATGAGGATGTTTATAAACAACAACTTTCCATCACTTGGAAAGTTATTTATTTATAGGAGGCTTGAATGAAAATAAGCGAAAAGTTTAAAGAAAAGAAACCATTAATATCTTTTGAGATATTTCCACCAAAGGCTGATTATCCTGTTAGCACTATATATGATACCATCGATGAATTATATAGTTTGGATCCCGACTTTATTAGTGTTACATATGGTGCAGGAGGAAGTACCAAGGACAAAACTGTAGATATATCATCATATATCCAAAACAAGTATGACTTAACATCTCTTGCCCACATTACATGTATTACTTCAACTAGGTGTGAAACTGATGATATATTACAATCCCTAAAAGAAAAGAATGTTCAAAATATTATGGCACTTAGAGGTGATTATCCAACAGACCCAAACGTTTCTGTCCCAACTAATAGATATCACAATTCAGTAGAATTAATTAGAAACATTAAGGAAAAGGGTGATTTTTGCATTGGTGCTGCTTGTTATCCCGAAAAACATCCCGATGCTAAAGATTTGGACTCTGATATTGATTTTCTAAAAATAAAGGTTGATGCAGGTGCTGATTTCTTAACTAGCCAAATGTTTTTTGATAATGAAGTGTTTTATGATTTTTATGATAAAACAGCAAAAAAAGGTATAAATGCCCCAATAGTTGCAGGAATCATGCCTATCCTTAGTAAGAGACAAGTTGGAACTGTAAAAACACTAACTGGTAACAATATACCTAAAACATTAATGAGGGTTTTAGAAAGATACGAAGATGATCCTGAGGCCCTAAGTGAAGCAGGAATTTCTTATGCTATTAGTCAAATTATTGAGCTCTTATCTTGGGGAGTTGACGGTATACATGTTTACACAATGAACAAACCAACAACTGCAAGACAAATTTTAGGCAGTATATCTGCTATTAGGAGTGTTTTAACTAGTGAAAACAAATTATCAAATGAAGGCAAAACACCTAAACTCTAATCAAGTTAATATTGATAAACAAGAAGTTTTAAGGTATTTACAATATAATAATGAAGAAGTCGATGAAGTCACTAATATCTTACTTAATGAATCTATAGATGAATTAAAAAGAATCAGCGAGCTAAAATATGTTTATCGGATTTTTAATATAGAAAAAGAACATACTAGTCTTAACTTTGAAGAAGAATTTGTTATTAAATCAAAGGATTTATCAAATCTTCTGAAGAATTCTGATAAGGTGGCTCTTATGGCAGCTACCCTTGGGCTTACTGTAGAAAAACGTATCAGATATTATAGCTTAACAAATTTATCAAAGGGAATAATCTTTGATTCATGTGCAACTGCATATATAGAAGCCCTTTGTGATTTTATTGAAACAGAAGTTAAAGAAATAGCTAAGAAGGATAATTGTAGTATCACTTATAGATACAGCCCTGGCTATGGCGACCTTCCTATTAGCCATCAGAGTGAGATTTTGAATTCATTAAATGCTGGTAGTTTAATAGGTTTAACCACTTCACATAGTTCAATATTAATTCCTAGAAAGTCAGTTACAGCTTTTATAGGTTTTAATAAGTCTAACAGGGTTAAGCCTAAAGTAAGTTCATGCAAAACATGCAGCCTATCAGCTACATGTGGTTTTTCAAAAGAAGGAGACAGCTGTGATAGATAAATATAATAATTTTTTTGAAAATATGTTCACTGGGGAACTGGAATTTTTGTATCTTGATGGGGCCATGGGCACCATGTTACAAGATGCAGGTTTAGAGGCAGGGAAAATCCCAGAGGAACTTAATATAACAAATCCTGATTCCATATCTGATATATACCTGTCTTATTTAAATGCAGGTTCGAAAATCATTACCACTAATACATTTGGAGCAAACAGACTAAAGTTAAAGGATTCTTCATACAGTGTAAGTGACCTTATTTCAGCTGGTGTCAAGATTGCAAAGGAATCAATCACAAGGTATGAGAAGGATTATATGTTGGAAAATGCTTTCATAGATGGTATTCCTGGAGATAATTTTCAAAAGGATGAAGATGAGCCAAATCTCTATGATTTAAGAAGATATATAGCCTTAGATATTGGGCCTATAGGTACTCTTTTATCTCCCCTTGGTACTCTTCCCTTTGAAGAAGCCTATGATATATTTAAAGAACAAGTCCTTGCTGGTGTGGAAGCTGGTGTAGACATTATTCTAATAGAGACTATGACAGACATATATGAAGTCAAGGCAGCAATTCTTGCAGCTAAAGAGAATTCTGACTTGCCAGTCTTTTCTACTATGTCTTTCCAAGAAAATGGTCGAACATTTGCAGGAACAGATGTGGCTACCTTTGTATCAGTTGCAGAAGGACTTGGTGTAGATGCACTTGGTGTAAACTGTTCTCTTGGACCAAAGCAGCTACAAGCTATTGTAGATGACTTAATCAAATATTCCTCTACACCTGTTATGGTTCAAGCAAATGCAGGGCTTCCAAAGTATGATAATAACAAAACTTACTATGATATTGATTCTAATGAATATAGTAAGCAAATCAAAATAATGGCCAAAAAAGGTGTTACAATCTTTGGTGGTTGTTGTGGTACTACTCCAGAATACATAAAAGATATAATAAGTACCCTGACAGACTCAGAGGTTAAACCAATTCGAATTAGTTCCAAAAACTTTACAACATGTACATCATCTTCACAAACTGTATTTATTGGTGATGATGTTAAAATCATTGGTGAGCGAATCAATCCTACTGGCAAAAAATTATTAAAGGAAGCTCTTCGTAACAATAATATGGATTACATTATTAAAGAAGCTATTAAACAAGAAGAAACTGGTTCCGCAATATTAGACATTAATGTTGGCCTTCCAGACATTAATGAAAAGGAAATGATGGAGCGTGTTATCACAGAGGTTCAAAGCATCATATCCCTACCTTTGCAAATTGATAGTGCAGACATTGATGTTATTGCTTCTACTGCTCGTATTTATAATGGAAAACCTATTATTAATTCAGTCAATGGTAAAAAAGAGAGTATGGAAAACATCTTTCCTATTGTAAAGGCATATGGGACCTTAGTTATAGCCTTAACCCTTGATGAAGATGGCATTCCAAAAACGGCTGCCAAAAGAGTTGAAATAGCTTCTAATATTATTGAAACAGCTAAAACTTATGGTATAGCTGAAGAAAATATTCTTGTAGATCCACTAGTTTTAACAGCTTCAGCTGAACAAGAGGCTGTAATGGAGACATTAAGGTCCATTCCTCTAATTAAAGAAAAGTATAATGTTAAGATTGTTTTAGGTGCAAGTAATGTATCCTTTGGTCTACCCAACAGAAACTTGTTAAACTCTACTTATTTAGCTATTGCACTTGCCTATGGTTTAGATGCTCCAATAACTGATTCTACCAACGAGGCATTAATGGGAGTTATAAGATCATTTAGAGTTCTTAACAATCAAGATAAAGACAGTAAAGATTATGTTGATGCATATAGTAATGTTACAATTACTACATCCTCTTCTAATAATGCTTATGATAATGGGTTAGATTCTAATACTGGTTTATATTCTAGCACTGAGCAGATTTTAAATAAGTCTGGTGATTTAGGGAGTATGTTACAAGACTCTATTATTAAAGGTTTAAAGGAAGAGTCAAAAAGAATTTCTGCACAATTATTTGACCAATATGATTCTCTAGAAATAGTTAATAAGTTCTTGATTCCTGCCCTAGATATTGTTGGAGAAAAATATGAAAACCAAGAGATTTTTCTTCCACAATTAATAAGAAGCGCTGAGGCATCTAAAGAAGTATTTGAGCTAATAAAAGAAACAACAATGAAACTGGACAATAAGGAAGATGAAATCACCGAAGGTGACAAAATTGTTATGGCAACCGTTGCTGGAGATATCCATGACATAGGTAAGAACATAGTAAAATTAATACTAGAAAACTATGGCTATAATATAATAGATTTAGGAAAAGATGTTCCAATTGAAAAAGTCGTTGAAACAGCAAAAAGAGAACATGTTAAACTTGTTGGACTCAGTGCACTTATGACAACTACAGTTAAAAATATGGAATCTACAATAAAGGCCCTAAAAGACTCCAATCCTAAGATAAAAGTCATGGTAGGAGGCGCTGTACTTACCCAAGATTATGCAGACAAAATCGGTGCAGACTATTATTCCAAAGATGCAAGAGGTGCTGTAGAAATAGCAAGGGAAACATTTAGCTAAGCAAGGGCTATTCTTATGTGATCGTGTCACAGAACAAGTTGGTTTTATGTAGCATAATATAATTTAGCATTATAAAGATAGGATGGTGTTTTATGTCGAAAATTATTATTATTGGAAATGGACCTGCAGGTATTTCAACCGCACTATATACAGCAAGGGCAGGATTTGATACTACGGTAATAGGTAAAGATGATGGCGCTTTAGGAAAAGCTTCCGAAGTTGAGAATTATTATGGACTATCGGAACCTATTTCTGGTACAGAACTAATTACCAACGGTGTAGAAGGTGCCAAAAGACTTGGTGTAGAAATTATACAATCAGAGGTTCTAGGAATTTCATATGAAGACAAGTTTGTTGTAATTACAGATAATGAAAAATACAAAGCCGATGGTTTAGTTATTGCAACAGGCACATCAAGAACAGCCCCAAGAATTAAAGGTTTGAAAGAGTTGGAAGGTCTTGGTGTAAGTTTTTGTGCTACTTGTGATGCATTTTTCTATAGGGGGAAAGACGTCGCTGTATTAGGCCATAGTAGCTATGCTCTTCATGAAGCTAAGGAACTGGCCGGAACTTCGGCTACTGTTACAATCCTTACAAACGGCAAAAAGCCAGAATTTGATTTACCTGATAACATCAAAATTAATACAAAGAAAATAAAAAAAGTTGCGGGCAAAGACTTTGTAGAAGATGTTATTTTTGAAGATGACTCTAGACTTCAAATATCAGGAATATTTATAGCACTTGGTGTGGCTGGAAGTACTGCTTTGGCAAGAAAAATTGGAGCTGCTATAGACAAAAACAAGATTCTTGTTGATGAAAATATGGCAACAAATATTCCAGGTCTTTATGCTGCTGGTGATTGTACAGGTGGCCTCTTACAAGTCTCTAAGGCTGTTTACGAAGGAGCAAAAGCAGGTACTGAAATTGCAAAGTACTTGAGAAATAAACGAAATGTTAAAGCAGCTAACATATAAAAAAGGTTAAAGTTTTATAATAAATTGGCATTGGTAAGTCCTTTGACTAACCAATGCCAATTTTTACATATTGATATAAGCTGTAGATCATTTGTTCATTTTAATATTACACTAATAATATTAGACTAATTAAATTCTATTTCATCCATTACGCTAACTTCATGTGTAAACTCAATTGTTTTAAGGTCTCCCTCAAAAATTATCTTCCCTTCTACATTAAGGAAATTTTCAGGTCTAACAAGATTTCTTGACTTATTAAAATCAACAATACCACTTTCATTTAATATGTAGTATACAAATTCTGAACACAGGAATTTATTCTCGTAACATACTGATTTTTGAAGCAAATTATGTAGTAATCCTATGTAATTATATTTATAATGACTGCTGTTAGCAATAAAGCATTCTAGTATTTCTTTGACCTTTTCATATTGTTCCTTTGATACTTGAATTTCTATAATTACACTGGGTACCGTCGGAGAAACCCTATATGCACCTTTATCTATTTCTTCTTTTCTAAAGACACCAATGAATGGATTAAATGTAAACTTTCTTCCAAAGCTATACATTTGTTCTAGATTTTCATCTAATGAAATAGCCGCATGGGTATAATTATCGTTTTTTATTGTGTGAATAAGTCTTGATATTACTGTATTGGTTCTAGTCAAAACTATGTATACTTTTTCTCTTTCCATTGGTAGATATCCTCCTATAAAACCTTAGATTCCAATAGTATGAATGAGGATTTTTCATCATAAGTTGTTCTCCTGTTATTCTATTCTTTCCTACTGTTGTATCTATCTTATTATTTTGTATGTTGGATAAAATAATTTTTCAAATATAATTGTTAACAATTGCTTTGAAATTCTTCCCATTCATAAACAATAACGAAATACAATCATGTTTATCTTCAAATTAATAGAAATATATATTATTTATTGTTTGGTTTTTTAGGAATTATCCAAACAAATAAAAAATCCCTACAAATATCTTATATAATTAAAATTCCTATTGATTCCTTATAGCTGCTAGAGGACTTAGCTTCATTGCTCTAAGTGCGGGGAAGAATCCTGCTACCATACCCACTAATACAGAAAAAGACATTCCTAATACCACAAGCCAAAAAGGAATATATGAAATTGTGGCTGACATTCCATCACCGTACATACTACCTCCAAGAAAAGCGTTAATAATCCATGAAATAATAAAGCTTAAGCCTACTCCAAACACTCCTCCTACGAAGCCAATAAAACCTGCTTCTAATAAAAACAATGAACGGATATTACCGAGTGAACACCCTAGAACCTTAATGATTCCAATTTCTTTGGTTCTTTCATATATAGACATCATCATAGTATTGGCTATACCAATTGCTGCAACAAACAAGGATACTCCACCAATCCCTCCTAATACAGCCTGAATAACTTTTGATTGTTCTTCCATATAGTCTAAAAACTCTATGTTACTAGAAGCTTGAAATCCCATAGCCATAATTTGACTTTGCACTTCTTTTACATTTTCCATTTCATCTACTTGTACATAGGCTTCTTGATATATTAAGTCTTTATAAGGTTTGCCCCCAGGAGTTGTTGGTTGGCCAGGTATGGCTTTGTTTTTAAATATCTTTCCTAATTGAAACTTTAGGGCTTCAATGTCAACATAAACATTATAACTATGCTGGTTATATTCTTCTGGCGTTCCTTCTACTAGGCCACTAGTATTGACAAGGTATTTTTTTGGCATTTCCCCTTCTCCACCTTGGGAGTTGTAGTAGGCATCAATATCAAAAATTACAAAGAGAGGACTATTCATAAAGTCAATATTTGGCATGTCATATTCATAATAGCCCATGGTATTTTTTGTATCATAAAAATTGTAAATCACTTGATTACCCATAACTAGTTCAACTTCAGTATTTCCTGCTAAAGGAAGATGTCCCTCTGCTAATGGTATATCAAGCTTTTCTAGAGTCTCAATACTCATACCTCGCAAATTTAAATATGCCTCATATGATCCTTGTTTAGCAATAACATCAAAACTTAAAACAGGTGATGCTATCTCAACATTAGGAATTGATGCAATCAAAGCCAGATTGGCTTCATCTAATTTTACTTCCTCTTCTGAACCAGAGCCCATGCCGTCACTTGTTTCAGTAACACCCATATCATAGTATGGCATAGGTCCCCAGCCATATCCTGTATAAACATTAATAGTTGTAAGTCCGCCCTCCTGCTTGATTTGATCCATTGTAGTTTTGTTTAATCCAAGTCCCAGGGATACCATAACAACTATTGATGCGGTTCCAATCGTAACACCAAGAACTGTGAGAATTGTCCTAAGTTTTCTCCTGAAAAGACTACCTATGCTCATTGAAATCAAATCAAGAAATTTCATCTTCCATTCCTTCCTTCTTCATCTTCCTACGTCTTAGAATAACAAATACAACCCCTCCAATTATAAGTAAAATAACAATAATAATAATTGGAACTAAGGGAGAAGTACCCCCTTCTTCCATAGGAAACTCTTCATCTGGAAACATTGGATTCTCGTCTATGAACTCCTCGTTTACAAACAAGGTGATTTCTTTTTCTATAGTGTTCTCTTTACCAGCTTCATCTTCATATGTTACTAAAACCTTTATAATTCCATCATCCATTGTTGGCATTTGTCCAGCAAGCATAATATCAATATTGGCAGTTGCTCCTGGCTCAATATTGCCTGCAAATGCATCTCCACCACTAATAGAATCAGATACAAATTTTACAGATGTATTATAAAGTTTTGTTTTACCTGTATTATAAATACTAAACATAACATTTGCTTCTTGTCCAACCATAATTCCATCTGGCATAACTTGAAAGTCACTTACATCTAATCTTGCTTCTTGCTGCACTGGAATAGATACTGATGATTCAGATTCATATTGATTTGCCTTTGAATCCTCATATTTCATAGCTAAATTAATTATATATGGCTTTTGAGCTAAGTCTGCTTTTGCAGTCATATCCATAGTGATTTCCTTGGTTTCTTCTTTGCCTATGGATTTTAAAAACACTGTACTTGAGCCCGCAACTGGCAAAAATGCTGCAGCTGCAGTAGCAGGGTCTGCTCCCTCTGCTTCAGATTGAATGTTAAACTCAAGGTTGTTAACAGCTGTTTTTGAAGATGTATTAGTAATACGTAATGTTAGCTTAAATTGCCCTCCTGCCTTAACATCTGCAGGCTCTGTAGTAAATCCTGACACAATAACTCTTGGAACTGAAGCTACTGTCTCTTCTGGAGGCATTGGTTCTGGTAATGGAGCTGGTTCTGCAGTTGTTGGTGCTGGTGTAGGTTCTGGTGCTGCTACTGTTTTGACAAATAATTCCTTTGTTTCAGTGATCTTTTCACCACCAACTTCAGTTCTATATGTAATCGTAAATGATAATTTAGTGTAGCCTGATTGTACATCAGATCTAGTTATGAAATTGTAAGGTATTGTTATAGTTCTATCTTTATCAATGATTTGTGATTCAGTTCCTTTTAATGTTCCAACTTTTTTATCATAATTCATTTGTTCTATTTCAAATGGAAAAGCTTCTGTGCTTGAGTCTAAAACAGGCGTAATTACAACATCCAATGCATCATGTTTTCCATAATTTATTAAAGGTATATTAAGATCTACCTTTTGGCTATAGACTGCTGTAGGTGTTTCTACTTTTTCACCTATACTAATAGTAATATCCTTAGTACCTGTAACACCTTCAGTCGCATACACAGTAGCAGAACTTAAAGTAAATACACATAAGATAAAAACAAAAAATTTATAAAATATTTTCATGATTACTCTCACTTTCATTGTTTAATTTTAAATATTACATTATATTATTATAATTTATTAAATTGTATATTATCTATCTGCTAATTACTCACAATTAACTCTTGACCTTCAACATCAGAACTATCAACTTTATTAAGTTTCGGATTTTTTATCTTTTCCTCTGTGCTTTGTTGAGGTTCTTCAATTTTAACTATTTTCCCATCAGAGATATGAAATATTCGGTCTGCATAGTTTGCAAGATTAATATCATGAGTAACCATGATTAGTGTTTGGTTTTGTTCTTTTACAATCTTTTTCATTAAATTAATAACTTCACCAGATGTATGGGAATCTAGATTACCAGTTGGTTCATCAGCAAAAATGATTTCCGGATTAACAACTAAGGCTCTAGCAATACCTATTCTTTGTTGCTGGCCTCCTGACATTTCCATTGGCTTATGTCTCTTATGTGTTGATAATCCAACTAAATCAATCATTTTAGAAGCTTTTTTTAATCTAGTCTTTTTGGAAATCCCCTTAAAAGTAAGTGGCAATGCAACATTCTCCGTTGCACTCATATTTGTCAATAAATTAAATGATTGAAAAATAAATCCTACATTTTCTCTTCTGAATTTAACTAGCTGATTTTCTTTAAGTTTTTCAATGTGTTTACCAGCTATAATTATTTCACCCTTTGTAGGTTTTTCTAAACCTGCAAGCATATTCAACAATGTAGACTTGCCTGAACCTGAAGTACCAACCACTGCACAAAATTCACCTTTGTTTATAGATAAATCAACACCATCTAAAGCATATACCTTGCTTTCTCCCACAGTGTATATTTTATAAAGATTCTTCACTTGAATTACAGGCTCTAATAAATCAGCCTGGGTTTTAGTCTTGTTAGTGTTTTCATGAGTCTCCACCCCCACAACAGTTCTCCTTTCGCACTATAATATATCATATTAGTTTGATTATACTTTATTATAGGTTGTTTTATCTTAATAATTTCTTACAAATAAACAATAAAAGATTCATCAGAATAAATTGGTACCTGTCACCAATGTCTTAAATGGTGCCAGGTACCAAAAGTAAAAGCCCCTAAAGGCTATGTCTATCATGTTCTAGAGGGATTTGATTGTACCAGGTACCAAAACCTGGTACAGTCAAATTTCTCAATTATTATTGTTCGTTTTTCCTGCTAAGGTAATCCTTATCAATACTCTCTTTCCAGTCCTCAGATATTGGTCTACTTGCTCTGAAATTACTTAGGGTTTCGCTGACTACCTTGTAATTTAGCTGGGTTCCTTCACTGTCTGCGTGGAAGTTGGCTGCCCTATCTTTATTAATACCAAAGCGCTCAGCTGTCCCTACAGCGTCAATATTGGCTCCTAGGAATATGAATTCCCAATTATAATTGTTTTTCTCATGTTCTATCATGGTTTTTATTTGGTCATAGCTATATTCCCTGCTGGAATTCTCCATACCATCTGTAATTATCACAAATATAACATTCTTGGCTTGATTTTCTTTAGAAGTTTGCCTTTGTACATTTACAATCTTATTAATTGTCATTCCTATGGCATCTAAAAGCGCTGTACTTCCTCTTACATAATATTCTTTGTCAGTTATAGAGCTTATACCCTTAATATTAATACGATCATGAAGCAATTCATATTTGTCATCAAACAAAACTGTTGTAATTATAGCATCTCCAGCTTCCTTCTTCTGCTTTTCTAACATTGAGTTAAAACCGCCTATAGTATCATCTTCTAGTCCACTCATTGATCCACTTCTATCAAGTATAAAAACTAATTCTGTTAAATCCTTTTTCATAATGTTATCCTCCTTTTGGAATCTCTCTTTGTTAAATAAAGAATAACATTATTTTTATCTCAAAAGGTCCCATGGAATGCGACAATTATATTTTTACTTATACTCCTAATAATTTCTGGTCAAATGCAAATAGTGCTTCATTTATTTCAAATATATTATAAAGTTCATTGTCGATGAAATATTCAATAATAATATCAAACCTAGTGCTGTGAGACAGTGCATAGCCCGCCTTCATTAGTAGGTCTTTTGTCTCATCTAGATTTAATTCCAAGGCTATGGCAAAGGCTATGACGGTTGCTTTGCTTGGTTTGTAATCAATATCATTACGTATTTTTGAGAACAACCTTCGATCAACATTGGCTTTTTTATAAGCTTGGCTGTCTGTCATGTCCTTTTCATCTATCAATCTAAGTAACATTTGTGAAAATGTTTCACCTAAATTATTAACTACATCTGTTAGCTTGCGCTTATGCATTTGTGGTGTAACATAGGCATCAGGACTTGATTCTAGCATATCCCTAGATAATATTTGCCTATGCATTTGTTCTGATCTTCTATTTGATATTGGGCTCTCTTCTTCAATGTACTTATCATCAATATATTCTGTGATACTTGAAAACAATCTTTCAGAAAGCACAAAGGCTTTCTTATCATAAACAACTAAATATACTAACATATCATTCTTAAGCAAAAATTCCCCTATTACTGATGTGGCCACATTTAATGCTTGGTCTTTAGGATAACCATAGGCTCCAGTTGATATCAAGGGAAAGGCTATGCTTTCAAGATCATATTCTTTTGCAAGAGCTAAGGAGTTTTTATAAGAGTCTATAAGCTGGTCTTTTTCATTATTATTACCACCTTGCCATATGGGTCCAACTGTATGTATTATATACTTGGCTGATAAATTGTAACCTTTAGTTATTTTTGCTTGCCCTGTTTTACACCCACCAAGAGTATGACATTCCTCTAATAGCCTAGGTCCTGCTGCCTTGTGGATTGCTCCATCAACACCTCCACCACCTAGTAAAGCTGAGTTTGCTGCATTTACAATTGCATCAGCATGTACTTTTGTTATATCATTTCTAATTATTTCTAATGGCATAGCCTACCTCCTATTCTAACAAATGTTTATTTTAAGAATGTATTTAAAAGTTGTTTTTAACATCCTAGTAATTTTAGTAAACAAATAACTACCATATGAATTATTGTGACTTTATTACTGAAAGAAAATTGTTAGTTTTATATAATCTATGTTAATATTAATATATAATTATTATAGACCTAATATGGAAATTAATCTAGGATACAAGGATACTTTAATACTTGAGATAATTTGAAAGGTGTGGTAATTAAAATGATGAAATTCTTATTTAGTATACTGTCTTTACTGTTTATAATTCCATTGATAACAGGGTGTTCTACTGACCATGAATATGTTGAGAAGACCTATAATACTATAGAACCTGAAGAAGCCAAAGAAATGATGACTGATAATGAAAATGTAATCATTCTAGATGTTAGAGAAAAAGATGAATATGACGAGGGACATATCGAAGGTGCCCTTCTCCTTTCAAATAACGACATTACCTTTAAGGCAGAAGAAGTACTTCCAGATAAGTCTGCTACTATTCTAGTCTACTGTAGAAGCGGTAACAGAAGCGCTCAAGCTTCACAAAAACTTGCTGAATTAGATTATACTAATGTATATGATTTTGGTGGTGTTTTGGACTGGACATATGAGCTTGTTACAGAATAAACTTAATGACAACATTTATTGGGGGCAATGAGAAGATTTGATGTAAGCTAGCAAGCTAAAACACTAGTAAGGCTTAAAAAGGGTAGGTAAACGTGAAGTCAAGTTCACATTTATCTACCCTTTATTTTGTAATTATTATATTTTAAATTATTTATATGTAGCTTGTAAGTTTAGTTTATATGCTAATTTTATGCTGCTTATAGTTAGCAAAAGTTATAAGCTGTCGGGGGACTATTACTTTCTTTGTCCCATAGCTGCATCATATTGGTATAAACCAGCCCAGTTACCTTCAACTCTTTTTAATCTTTCAACAATTGTAGTGAATTTATCTTCTTCTTCAATTTGTTCATCTACAAACCAGATTAAATGATTTAATACTCTTTGATCGCCTTCTTCTTTAGCTTCATCAACTAATTTATGAATGCTTGCTGTAACCTTTTTCTCATGATCTAGAGCTGTTTCAAATGCATGTAGAATTGATGTGAATTCACCAGCTCCTGGATCTAAAGGACGATATTTTGCACCATGACCAACTTCTCTTAGGAAATCTCTTATCCTCTGTGCATGTTCAATTTCCTCTTCTACTTGTAAATCAATATAATGAGTCATACCTGCCATGCCTTGGTCATCTAAATAAGCTGCAATTGTCGCATATATATAAGCTGCCTCTAGTTCCATGTTCATTTGTTCATTTAAGTTATCATATAATTTACTCATATAAATCCCCTTTCAATTAATGCTTTTTAATTATAGTTTATGTTTTGTTGTTTTACTAATACATCTATTATATTACTTATTTTATGTTTTTTCAAGGGTTTCTTGAAATTAGTAATCATTATTGTTATCTTTGTCTAATATGCATATATCAAGTGCAATATCTTCTTATTTTCTAAACTATATTAATCGAAAAATGACAAATAGTATTTTAAAAAGTATTTTACATAACTTCTTAAATAAGCCTTTTAGGTAAATTCCTAACCACTTATAATTTTTATATACACATTTCTATTTCTAGGTCCGTCAAACTCACAAAAATATATACCTTGCCATGTCCCTAACTTTAAGTCACCATTGTCAATAATAATTGTAGTAGATGATCCCATTGTTGAAGCTTTAATGTGAGCAGGTGAATTTCCTTCAAAATGCCTATACTGGTCTCTATCTGGAGAAATCTTGTCCATACCTAGCAACATGTCATGAACCACATCTGGATCTGCGTTCTCATTAATTGTTACGCCTGCCGTTGTGTGAGGTACAAATATAATTACTATACCATCATTAACATTACTTTCTTTGACTCTTGTTCTTATCTTTTCTGTTATATTAATCATTTGATTTTGGTAATTTGTTCTTACATTAAGTTCAAACATTGCATCTCTCCTTTTATACTTGGTATATACTTTTAAGTTAAAATTCCAGTAATCTTTTTTAACATTGTATCTTCTTATGTATTATTTTAACAAGTAACTGACCATGCTGCAAGCTTTTACCAAAGTCCTGAGATATTTACCAATTACACGTATTTTTGATTTCTTTCATATTATCTTTATCGATTATTTTTCTGTTATTTAATAAATGCTCTTGACATGGAGGATTCAGTGTTGTATTATTGTATTAACCTACTAGTACAATGATACAAAGTACGTAATTATTTTTAAAGAGTCTATTAATAAAATATGTTTTATCAAGTAGAAATACAGGTGATAAACATAGTATAGAAGGAGGGATTTAATGACATGGGATTTATCTTCTGATCGACCAATATATAGTCAGCTCATAGAACTAATTGAACTTAAAATATGCACAGGAGTTTATAAGCCAGGTACTAAGATGCCTTCTGTTAGAGATTTGGCAACTCAAGCATCTGTTAACCCTAATACAATGCAGCGTGCTCTTTCAGGTTTGGAAGATTCCGGTCTTTTATATAGTCAAAGGACAGCAGGAAGATTTGTTACGGAGGATACTAATTTGATCACAAAAACAAGAGCAAAATTAGCCAAGGAACATATAGAACAATTTATTGTCAATATGTCTGAATTAGGATTTAGTAGCCAGGAAATAATAGAAATTTTGACCGAAACAGCAAGGGGGAATAAAGAATGAGCTATATTTTAGAAAGTAATAACCTTAGCAAAGCTTTTAAAAACACAAAAGCCTTAGATGACGTGAGTTTGAAAATAGAAAAAGGTAAGATTGTAGGTCTATTAGGCCCAAACGGAAGTGGTAAAACTACTTTTATAAAGTTGTGTAACAGCTTACTTACACCTACACAAGGATCAATACTAATAGATGGCAAAAAACCAGGTGTAGAAACCAAAACTATCGTCTCCTATTTGCCTGAACGGAATTTTCTGAATGATTGGATGAAAGTTAAAGACGTAGTTAAGTTTTTTAGTGACTTTTATAAGGATTTTAATGTAGAAAAAGCCTATGACATGTTAGAAAAGTTACGTATAAACCCTGATGATAAACTTAAGACCATGTCAAAAGGTACAAAGGAAAAGGTACAGATAATTTTAGTCATGAGTAGGGAAGCTAAGTTATATTTGCTAGATGAGCCCATCGGTGGAGTAGACCCTGCTGCTAGAGATTATATTCTAGATACTATTATTAAAAATTATAGCCAAGACTCAACCATTATACTCTCCACTCATTTAATAGCAGATATAGAGAAGATTCTAGATGATATAATATTCTTAAAAGAAGGTAAGGTAGTTTTATCAAAATCTGTAGATGCAATAAGAGAAGAAGAAGGAAAGTCTGTAGATTCACTATTTAGGGAGGTATTTAGATGATAGGCAAATTATTAAAATATGATATTAAGGCAACTGCTAGATATTTAATACCACTTTATATAGTATTTCTTGCAATTGCTCTTGTAAATGGGTTTTTTAAACCTTTTGATGTGTTAGAAAGCACTGATACTTTTAGTCTTAAAATATTAGCCAGCATTCTTATGGTCATATTATACTTTATTATGATGTTTGGTGTTTTAATTGGAACTGCAATTATATTAGTACTTAGATTTGAGCAAAACCTATTAGGAGATGAAGGATATCTAAGCTTCACACTACCTGTAAAGACTTGGCAGCATGTAATAAGTAAGTTAATTGCATCTGTATTGGGAATGGTTTTAAGTATAATAGTCATATTAAGCTCATTACCAATGATCATAAGAGTTAATATCTCTACTATAATAGATAAAGCTTCTATGATCGTTAGTGAAATGGAGATAGTTTTTGGTTCAAATATTAAGATTGTATTTCCACTGTATATAATTGTTGCAACAATATTAGTAATACTTACCGTGTTTAATGCTTTAACAATAGGACATCAGTTCCAAAACTATAAGATTTTTGCATCATTTGCCACCTTTTTTGTATTATATCTTATAACTCAAGTTATACTTTTAACACTTGGTATTGTCTATCTATTAATCACTTTTGGCAGCTTTTCTAATATACCATTAGAAGCTGATATAGTACCTGGTGGTGCAGGATTATTTTCAATAATAAGTCTAGTACTTATGGTGATTTCCATAGCTCATTATCTATCGATTAATTATTTTTTGAAAAATAGGTTGAATCTGGAATAAAGCTAAAAGGGAAGTTTAAACTTCCCTTTTTTTAGGTAGTTGTTGGGGGTAATCATATTATAATAATTCTTCCCATTCATCCTCTTTAAATCCAACAAGAACTCTACCATCTTTAACTAAAATAGGTCTTTTCACAAGCATCCCATCTGTAGCTAATAATTTTAGCTGTTCTTCCTCTGACATATCATTTAATTTATCCTTTAGTTTTAAATCCCTATATACTTTCCCACTAGTATTAAAAAATCTTTTGAGCGGTAAACCACTTGCTTTATACCATTTGCTTAATTCAACTTCACTTGGATTATCTCCCTTTATATCTCTTGTCTCATAAATAATATTATTCTCATCAAGCCAAGCTTTAGCCTTTCTACATGTACCACATCTTGTATAACATACAAATAAATTATCCATAATGTCCTCCTTTTCTTTCGTGAAATCTTAAGACGCCTTAAAATTATAAATAGGTTTTATTTTATTCAAAACTTTCGCTGTATCACCAATATGTCTAATAATATCTTCCATATCCTTATAAGCCATAGGTGCTTCATCTAAAGTATTTTTATTAAGGGATGTGGAATAGATTCCTAGCATTTCCTTTTTTAATTGGGATAGGGTAAAGGTGTTTTTAGCTTCTTTTCTTGACATAAGTCTTCCTGCACCGTGGGGTGCTGAGTAATTCCAATCCGGATTAGCTTTTCCTTCACAAATTAAGGACCCATCTCTCATACTTATTGGAATCAAGAATTTCTCACCCTCAAGAGCAGATACTGCCCCTTTTCTTAAAATCATTCTATCTGTATCAATATAATTGTGAATTGTGGTGAAATCATCAACCACATTAAAATTCATACCATCAATAATTTCATCTAACATGGCTTTTCTATTTAACATAGCAAATCTCTGAATTATTTTCATATCATGAAGATAATCATCCATTAACTGGCCAGATACAAATGATAGTGCTTTTGGTATATCTGGATATTCCTTTTTATCTAGGGTTTTATATGCTTCTCTCTGATAATATTGGGCAACTTCAAGGCCAATATGCCTAGACCCAGAGTGGACTACAATATAAAAATCACCTTCATCGTCCTGATTAGCCTCAATAAAATGATTACCTCCTCCCAAAGTCCCAAGGGAAAGTTCCCCTCTTCGGATTTTAAGATTGGCCTTATCCTTGCATCTTAGCTTAGATAAGTCTATTTCACCATTATATTTATGAGTGTTTTTTCTTATATTATAACCTGATGGAATTCTAGAATAAATTAATTTGTCAAGCTTTGCAAAATCAATATCTGAGTCTTGAATTTTTATTGTTTCCATACCACAGCCTATATCAACGCCAACTAGGTTGGGCACAATTTTATCAGTAATTGTCATTGTTGTTCCAATTGTGCATCCGGCACCTTCGTGGACATCAGGCATGATTCTGATTTGCGACCCTATGGTAAATTCCTGATCACACAACTCTTTAATTTGTGCTCTTGCTCCATCTTCTAGTTCATCTGTAAAAACTTTGGCAGTATTGTATTTTCCTTCTATTATCAACATTAAATCAACTCCTCTTATATAATCACATTAGATTCTCAGAAGCACCCTCAAAATTACCAGTAAAGTCTATATTGGATAGAATTGAAGCTGCTATAATAATTGTTCCCCCAAGAAGAAGATTCTTAGTCATTGGCTCTAATCCCAATGCTACTGAAAATAAGCCACCAAAAACTCCTTCTAGAGAAAGAATAATTCCAACCTTTGATGATGTAACATGTTTTTGTGCATTTGTTTGGAAAAAGAAACATATACAAGTACTGAAAAGCCCCAAGAATATAATGGGTAAAATCCCTTCTGAAATATCTGCTCCTCCAATACCTTGACCTTCAAACAAAAATCCTCCTAATGATAAGATTGTTGCAACTAATATTTGAACAAAATTTATCCTTGTAGGATCTGTTTCCTCAGTGGCCTTCTCTAAATAAGCAATTTGAGATGCAAAAAAGAAAGCACATAAAAGTATTAGTAAATCCCCCTTGCCTAGTACAAATCCTTCCCCATTAAAGGTTAGTACTCCTACTCCAAATAAAGCCAAAAAGGTTAAGAGTAAGGTTTGTAAACTAGGTCTTTTTCTGCTAAAGGCCCATGCAATAAATGGAATCATAACCACATTAGTAGATGTCAAAAATGCTACATTTGAAACATTGGTTGCTGTCTGGCCTAGAGTTTGTGTATAAAATCCAAGGAATAGGAATATCCCAGCAATAATTCCATGTGTGATTTCATCTTTTGTTAATTTCAACAAACTTTTATTTAATACAATAGCTAAAATAATTGATGCTATTGTGAATCTGCTTACCATTATAAGAGAAGTTGACCAATTAGCCTGGATTACATATTCAGTTGCAACAAATCCACTCCCCCATATTAATGTAATAAGCACTAATGATAATTCAGCACTTCTTTCTTTATTCTTTATAATATTACTTACTTTTTTCCTTAAATTCATTATCTTGTCTCCAGTTAGCTTTTCTTAATATTATGTTGTTTAGCTCTTGTGTCTTGTATGTTCTTATATTTTGTATTTTCTTATGTTTTGTATGTTCTTATCTGTGTTATTGTAAAGCGTATGCCTTGTATTCTACTAATACTAACACAAAAAAGCAAGCTATCATCTTCTACTATTGAATCCATGATAACTTGCCTTAATTATTAGTTTGATAATTATAGCTAGGTTAGTTATGTAATACAGCATATGGTTCTTAATTTAGACTAAGCCTTTAAAACCTTCTCAATAAATAATTCAACTAATTCAGAATCAAACTGA
>CAZUDG010000024.1:19656-22826 GCA_964618775.1 uncultured Lachnospiraceae bacterium
CTAAGCCTTTAAAACCTTCTCAATAAATAATTCAACTAATTCAGAATCAAACTGAGTGCCAGAATGTGTTCTTAGTTCTTGTATAGCGTCTTCTTTATTCAAAACTTCTTTATAGACTCTGCCAGATATCATAGACTCATAGGCATCTGCAATGGCTATAACCTTAGATTCTAGCGGAATCGAAGCCCCTTCTAGACCTAAAGGATAACCTGTCCCATCAATCCTCTCGTGATGATATAAGATAGATTCTGCAAATTCCTCATATAAATGTAATATACGTAAAATCTGATAACTTGCTCTGGAATGCTCCTTTATAATAACAATATCTCTATCTGTTAATTCCTCTTTTTTATTAAGAATCTCAGTAGGAATAGCGACTTTACCTATATCATGTAGTTCTACTGCCTGTCTAAAAGTTGAAACTTCATCCTCTCTTTTACCTAATGCTTCATACAAGGATGCCGCAAACTTACTTACTCCATAGGTATGGTCTTCTTCTGATATGATTTCCTCATGATTGCGCTCTTGGTAACCTGCTAAGAGGATATCTTTATAACGTTTTCTACTTTTTTGTTTATCACGATACATGCCTGAGTCAGCTTGTCGTAGTATATCTTCTATTGGCACATCCTTATTAGTCTTGACTGAATATCCCACTGCAAAGGAAAAACCAACAACCCCTAGCATTTGATCTGGTGACTCATTTTGTACTTTTTCTTTGATTTTTTTTGCAATTTCTTCTGATGTCTTAGGCAATATGACACAGAATTCATCTCCTCCAGTACGGGCAATAAAATCTTCAGCTCTAAATGTTCTAGTAAGAAATTGTGCTGCTCTTTGAACCAATTCGTCACCTTTTGCGTGGCCAAAAACATCGTTGGTTAATTTAAGATTGTTCAGGTCTAAAACCATAACAGTTAAAGGATAATTTCTATCTGTATCTAATTTATTAATCATATCTTCCATAACCCTTTTATTATATAAACCTGTAAGTTCATCATGAAGGCTCAAATATTCCAATTTTTTTTGGTTGTTATATTTCGCTGTTATATCTCTAAACGCTATAACAAAACCAATCGTTTCATTCTCAGAAAGAATAATTGGAGAGATCTTCTTTGAGATTCTAATTTCATCTCCGTTTGAAGTTAATAGGATTTTTTCATTCTCTTTCACATTATTATCATTCTTTATTAAATTCTCTTTAAAGTAATCAAATTTACATTTTTTTGTTTGTGTTTTTGTTTTAGTACTTATTAATCTAAATACCTCATTCAAATCTTTACCTATTGCTTCATCTTTTGTATATCCAGTCATGATTTCTGCCGAATGATTAATAAGAGTAATATAACCATTATTATCTGTGGCTATTATGCCGTCTCTTAAAGATAAAAGAGTAGCATGTAAAGTTTCTTTTTCCTTTAAAAGCTCTTTTTCAGCAATTTTTTGTTCTGTAACATCTGAAGTACTTCCCAACATACGAAGAGGCTTACCATATTTATCACTAAGTATAGTCCCTCTATCAACAATCCAAACAGTAGAACCATCGCTTTTTATCATTCTATGGTGACTTTCATAGTCTACTTGTTCTTTAATTGACTTATCCATTAGATTGATGACTTCATCTCTATCTTCAGGATGAACCATGCTTATAAAATCATCCTTAGTATGATACATTTTTTCTCCACCAAAACCAAGAATATCACACCATTTTTTATTGTGAGATACTACTCCATCTCCTATACAAAAATCCCAAATGCCTTCGCCACTAACGTCAAAAATAACTCTTAATGTTTCTTCGTTATATTTTAGCTGTTCGGTAGTCATCTTATTATCAGTAATATCATCACATATAATGGCTACTGTATTCTCTTTATGTGAGTAGGCTGATAATATCCACCAGCGATCAAGTCCATCCATATAACATTCTACCTGTTGTTTGCCTGATTCAAATCCTAATAGTGCATTTATAATAAACTCAGTATTTTGTTCTTCTTTAAGGTTTATAACTTCAAAAAAAGACATTCCAGTAATTTCTTCCTTACTTTTTCCTACCATATCCTTAAATCTATCATTTGCATAGATAATGTTATAAGGGTTATATTTATCTTTATCACTTTTAGAGGCATCAACAACTACGAAACCTTTAGTCATATTATCAATTAAAAGATCCATTTCTTGAACAAGCTCTTCCGCAGAAATTTTAAGTTGTCGTTGAGTTTTTATATCTTTTTTAACATAATAGTAAATTATATATTGAATTATCATAAACACAATTACTAGGCCTACAAAATATATAATTGCAGACCTTGCCGATAATATATTAACATCTTTAAAAACAATAGATTCATCAATGCTTATAATCATACTATTATCTATTGGATAACAATATATATATGAAGTAAGCATACCATTCTCACGAAACACCTTATCTTCTGTAATATTTTTCGTGAATGACAAACTATATAAATCTTCTTCAAGTTCCTCTATGATTGGACTAGCATCAACAATGACTATGTCATAAGCTATAACTTTATCTTCTTTTATTATGGGGGATTGAATAAATAGGGATTCGTTTTTGGAATCATATTCTGAACTTACTTCTGTTAAATTCCAATTGATTACTCCTATGTTAGCACTATCGATACCATTGCTATAAATGGTGTCGCCATCAAGGGTAACTCTCTTAATATAATGAATGTTATCATCTCTAAAGAAATTATTAGCGAAAATAGGGCTAGTAAAATCCTTGACTTCCTCTAGACTAATACTATCATTTAAATATTCAGACAACATATCTCTCATGGCTATCTCTTTAGAAAGGCTAGTTGTAATATATATGTAATCGTTCAAATACTCTTCAAACATAAATTGTTTATTGTGAGCTACAAGACTAAAGTTGTCCACCTTTTCTGCTTCCAACTCCTTATTATAAGGAAGATATAAAACAACAAATAAAAATACCGAAATAATAACCGTAAATATTAAGACTGCAATTCCTATTCTGTGATACGTTCGTTTCATTTTCATTCGCTCCGAGTCAAAATTGTTAACAGCAATCTTATATATTATACAAAATTTGGATGTTTTAATCAAGCAATATTTCCTTAATGAAGAAATTTTAGGTAAAATATAGAAAAAACATAAGCTTTGAACGAATAAAAGATAAAAAC
>CAZUDG010000025.1:0-2723 GCA_964618775.1 uncultured Lachnospiraceae bacterium
TTAGACAAGAATGATTTTAATCTTGAGTGTTGTGGATTACCAAATAATTCTTCTGGTGGAGCATCTTCTAAAATTTTACCTTCATCCATAAAACATACTCTAGTAGCAACTTCCTTGGCAAATCCCATTTCATGGGTGACAATAACCATTGTCATTCCTTCATCTGCTAATTGTTTGATTAGGTCAAGGACTTCTCCAACCATTTCTGGATCAAGGGCAGAAGTAGGTTCATCAAATAACATAACCTTAGGATTCATAGCAAGGGCACGAATAATTGCTATCCTTTGCTTTTGGCCACCTGATAAAGTAGATGGGTATACATCAGCTTTATCTTCTAATCCAATTCTCTTAAGCAGGTTGATAGCATTTTCCTTAGCTTCTTCTTTAATCTGTGATTTGGTTTTATCTATATTATTAAGAGATTTTCTGTCTTTTCTAAATACATTTGTTATATTTGTTATAATGTTCTGAACTTTTTTCTTACGTAAATCACTTACTCCCATATGGACTGGAGATAGCATAATATTATCTATCACAGTTTTATTATTAAATAAATTAAACTGTTGAAAAACCATTCCCATATGTCTACGATGAATATTTATATCCACATTCATGTCTGCAATATCTACATCATTAAATATTATAGAACCACTAGTTGGATCTTCCATACAATTTAGACATCTTAGAAATGTACTTTTTCCACTTCCGGAAGGGCCTATAATGGCAACTTTTTCACCATCTTCAATATTTACAGAGATATCTTTTAATACTTCTAATTGACCAAAATTCTTATGTAAATTAACTACTTCTATCACTTCTTTGTAGGCTCCTTTCCATTAATTTTATTAAATATGCAATTCCCAGAACAAGAACTATGTAAATTAAGGCCATAACAATATAAGGAACCATGAATTCATAATTATTCGAACCAATATAGTTAAATGCTACATATAAATCAGTTGCACCAACAAAACTTACAACTGATGTTTCTTTTATTAATGAAATAAACTCATTACCTAGAGTTGGAAGTATGTTTTTAATAGCTTGTGGAACTACTACTTTTATCATTGAGACACCATAGCTTAAACCTAGGGCACGACCAGCTTCTAGTTGGCCTGGATCAACTGAGTTAATACCGCCTCTCATAATTTCAGAAACATAAGCTCCACTATTAAGTCCAAATACTATAACACAGACATTAACTGGTGGTACATTAATCCCCAATATAGGCATAAAAACATAGTATGCTAGTAGCAGTTGTACTACTATTGGAGTCCCTCTAAACAACCCTACATAAACTTGACCTATTTTGTTTAATACTCTTGGTAATAGTTTGTACTTGGGATATACCTCTACAATAGCAATTATGGTACCAATAATGATACCAATAATTAAGCCAATTACAGCAATATATATGGTGTTTCTAAGTCCTTCTAATACTTTATCATATCCATTATTATTATAAAATATATCCCAAAACACTTCTACTTTCTTTAAAAAACTTTCCATTTATATTCCTCAATCTTTTTGTTTCTTATTTGCTTGTATTTCTCAGTTTCAATATATATATTTATTGTAAAAATCATTACTTACATATAATCTATAATTTGTTGATTATATTAATTTAATGCGTTCATTGCTTCGACAATTGCTTTAGCTGGTGCCTCATCTATAATAACTAGATCAACATTTCCATTAATCATATCTTGGACAGCTAGTGAACCTGATCTAAAACCTACACCTTCTGAATCAAAACCTTCAAAGCCCCAATCAGCATCTCCTTCAACATAAAATTGTCCCGTAGTACCTGTTTGAATACCGATCTTCTCGTCATTTCCTAATTCTTTTAGAATTGCTTCTACATCCTCTGCAGTTTTACAATCGTCAAATCTAGTATCAGATTCTAATACCACCACTTTTTGGGAAGCATTATAATAAGAGTCTGAAAAGTTGACGGATTCTTTTCTTTTTTCATTAACTGTTAAACCTGCCATAGCAATATCAGCTTTACCTTGACCAACAGATAGAACAACTGCATCAAAATCCATATTAGATACTACAAGTTCCACACCAAGTTTATCAGCTAGTAGTTTTGCTATTTCCATGTCAATACCAGTGAATTTATCACCTTTTGTAAATTCAAATGGCTCAAATGCAGCGTTAGTTGCAACAACTAATTGATCTTTACTTGTATCAAGTTCTGCACTTTCAACTAATACTGGTTCTCCATCACCAAAATAATTATTAAGTATTTCATCAAATGTACCATCTTCAGTGATTTCTGCAATAAATGCATTAGTAGTTTCTAAAAGCTCAGCATTATTCTTATCAACACCAAATGCATATTCTTCTTGTGTTAATTGAATATCTATAACTTTTACTTTAGAAGAACTCTCTCCTGCATCATTTGAAGAATCGTTTGAACCCTTGTCAGAACCACATGCAATTAAACTAATTGAAAATATTGATAACACTAATAACATTAATAATTTCTTCATAAACTATCTCCTTTTAATAATAAGTTGTATTATAATATAACTTTGTAAGCAATTCAACCTTGTATACTTATGCAACTTATCTTTTTTTTTATATATTAAGAATATATATTAAATTTTGGGTTTTGTCAACTAATATTTATACTTATTTCGTTTATATTTATAAGATGTTTTGTATGATATTATTAAAGGACTTTTAGTAAACCCTTGAGTTACTTAGCTATATTC
>CAZUDG010000025.1:2823-4530 GCA_964618775.1 uncultured Lachnospiraceae bacterium
AATCTGTGCAATCAAGATCTAATAATTATTTTTTGTAGATTTACTCTGTTATATATGCTAAAATTGTATGGCACTGAGGACTATGCATATAAGCTGTTCATATCTATAAATATTTTTGTCAAATATATAATAATTTAAGTATTCTAAGGAGAGTGTTTTTTTATATGGAAAAATGTATAGGTACTGTTTCAAGAGGTATTAAAACACCTATTATACAAAAGGGAGACGATATTGTCGAAATCACAGTTGATAGTGTGATTAATGCAGCCAAACAATGTGGTTTCGAGTTATACGATAAAGATGTTATAGCAATTACAGAATCTGTCGTAGCACGTGCCCAAGGCAATTTTGCATCTATTGACGATATTGCAACTGATGTTAAGAATAAGCTTCAAGAAGATACAGTGGGCCTAGTGTTTCCTATCTTAAGTAGAAATCGCTTTTCTACATGTTTAAGTGGTATTGCTAGAGGCGTTAAAAAAATTGTATTAATGCTAAGCTATCCTGCTGATGAAGTTGGCAATCATCTGATTGATTTAGACCAGCTAGATAAGCATAAGGTTAATCCTTGGACTGATATACTAACAGAAGCTAAATATCGTGAACTGTTTGGATATCCAAAGCACACTTTTACAGGTATGGATTATGTTAAATATTATCGTGAATTAGTAGAAGCTGAAGATTGTGAGTTAGAGATAATATTTGCAAATGATTGCCGCAAAATCCTAGATTACACTAAAAACGTTATATATTGTGATATACATACAAGGAAGAGAACTAAACGTTTATTACAAGAATCAGGTGCTAATAAGATAATTGGTCTTGATGATCTTTTAACTTCTCCTGTTAATGGTTCAGGTTATAATGAACAATATGGACTTTTAGGTTGCAACAAGGCAACTGACACTACAATAAAACTATTCCCAAGGGCTTGCCAACCTGTAGTAGACAGGGTTCAAAAAGTTATGTATGAGAAAACTGGCAAACATGTTGAAGCTATGGTTTACGGTGATGGAGCTTTTAGAGACCCTATTGGCAAGATCTGGGAACTTGCTGATCCTGTAGTTTCCCCTGCTTATACGAAAGGACTTGAAGGTCGTCCTAATGAAGTTAAACTTAAATATCTTGCTGATAATGACTTCGCTAACCTTACAGGAAAAGAGTTAGAAAAAGCTATAGCTGAATATATAAACAACAAAAGTGATGATTTAAAAGGTGAAAATTCTTCCCAAGGAACTACACCTAGATTTATTCCTGACCTAATCGGTACCCTAGCAGATTTAACTTCAGGTAGTGGAGACAAGGGAACACCTGTAATTTTAGTTCAAGGATACTTTGATTCTTATACCGCATAATATGCTAATAATATACCAGGGTGAAATTTCCTATATCTGCTTAAACTATAGCAAATATTGAAATTTCACCCTGGTTTTTGTTTGTTAAAAGTCTCATATTATCACTTCTATTACTTCTCAACCACAAGGGGCCTCATCATATCATTATCTTCATGTTCTAATAAATGACAGTGCCATACATAATCTCCGGCATGTTCTTTAAAATGCATAATAATCGAAGTCACCTGACCTGGTTCTGCAGCTATTGTGTCTTTTTTACCTGTTTCATATGGCTGTGGCGGAGTTAAGCTTTCTAAGTCAAAGATATAATTGCCATTTTCATCAAAGTCTTCTTCTGTAAACACCTTTCTTC
>CAZUDG010000025.1:4630-8408 GCA_964618775.1 uncultured Lachnospiraceae bacterium
AAAGAACCATTTTCATTAAACTGTTTATCTTGAATCATAATTGGTATTTCGAATTTTCCTTCTGGTAAGTTAAGTCTTTTCTCCATAAAATCTCTTATTAGATAAAATCCTGCCAAGCCTGCATAAACATTCAGTCTTGTAATACCAATTGCATGGTCGTGATACCACATGGTTGCACTAGTTTGGTGATTAGTATATTCATAAACTTCTTTTTCATATTTGTGTCCTACATACTGATTATTTCTCGAATACCAAGCCTCTGGGTGGCCATCACTGTCCGCTGCTACATTTGCACCATGCAAATGGACAACAGTTCTTACTTCTGGTGTATCCATTGTTCCATGAAGAGTACGGTCTAATGGAAGCATGTGTTTTAAGGGTAGTTCATTTACCCATTTAACTTTAACTGGAACATCTTTTTCTACTTCAATTGTAGGTCCTGGATAAGTTCCATTATATCCCCATATGGTTGTATTCGGGAAATCCTTGTGGAATTTATGCTTACCTTCTCTCATATTTATATGATAAAAAGGTCTTTTAGGGTTTTTGTTTTTCTCACAACAGTTGCTAGGTTGTGCCACATCAGGTATTGGTAGCTTATCTACAAACTTAGGTATTGTCCCAGGATCAGTAGGATTCACCTTATTTATTTTTTTATCAGGCGACGATAATCTACACTCTATTTTAAGAATATCTGTAGATGTTAAATCTGTAGATTCTAAATCTACTGATTCACATTTATTAATATCTTTTTCTTTAATTTTAATTGAATCATTTTTTGTCATAAAGACACCTCCTTATTTATTAAACTCATCGTCTAGAATATTATATGAGCTAATTATAATTTGGTGTCTTTTAATGGCATATATGGTAGAACTTTGTCGAAATATTCTAATTTACTTTTTATTCTTCACTTCGAAACTTATCTAACTCCTCGTTTAAATGGTCTCCTAAACGGTTAAACTTATGTGATTGTTTTTCCATATAATTTTCTCTTATCTCTACTCTAGTTAAGTCAATTTCTTGTTTGAGTTCATTTGCCGAAAGACGCATTGCTCCATGTCCCATTATTATTATTTGTTCTAATCTATCAGAAGTTGCAACTATAACAGTATGCTTCCTGGCAATATCATTGGTCACTTTCTCAATATACATATCAGCAGTTTCAGCTTCTTTAGTAAATACTACGTGGATATTTTCATAATCCATTATTTTACCAATTCCACCCTCTACTTTGTATGCATCATATACTAATATAACATTATATTGTTTATATCCTTGATAATCAGAAAGTATATCAGCTAACTTGATTCTTGCTGCAGATAAATCTTCCTCTGCCAAATCCTTTAAATCATCCCAGGCAAATATAATGTTGTATCCATCTACTAATAGGTAGGTTTCTTTTGATTTTTCTAATTTTTTATTTTTCCATTTGTTATCACGGTCATTTTCATTATTAGATGAAGGTTTTTTGTTTAAACTTTTGTTTTCATAGCCAAATATATCTTTAGATGTATTTATTTTTCTTTCAATCGGACCAAATGTACGCTCAAATATTGATTCAAGTTCCTTATCTTCTTCTAAAGTACCCCTATAAGAAGTCTCATATTTTGATTTTGTTTTCGACCCAGTTTTTGATCCTGTATGAAGATTAGGCCTACTATCCTCTACTACTTCTTCCTTCCATTCATTAGTTACATGTTTATATTCCTCTACTTCATCCCATTTAACTGAAAAGCCTGCCCCATTAGCACAAAATACTGAGCTTGAAGGATTCTTAAAGTCGGAATCACTATCATAGCCAATATTTGCAATCACTTCATTAGTGTTATGACATGGTTCAAACCCTCTTAAGGTAAGCATTATTCTTCCCATGCCACTGGTATAGGAGTTAATTTCTGTTTGATAATCTCCTAAGGTTGATACAGGCACATAACCAGTTAACTCTGTTATATCTTCATCACTTTCAGGTGGGTAAAACCTACCATGTCTTTGTTGTATGTCTGACATTGCTCTGCCAACATTGCTTGTTGGTATTATCATTCTGAAATTATAGTATGGCTCCATCAGAACATTCTTTGCCTGTTTTAAACCTTGGCGTATTGCTCTATAGGTGGCTTCTCTAAAATCTCCACCTTCAGTGTGACTTTGATGTGCCCTTCCTGCAATTAGAGTAATCTTAATATCAGTAATTGCCGAACCTGTTAATACTCCAATGTGTTCCCTCTCTTGCAAATGTGTTAAAACAAGTCTTTGCCAAGATCCTTCTAACATGTCTTCACTACAATTGCTAGCATAGGTCATACCACTTCCTGGCTTACCAGGCTCTAAGAGTAAATGTACCTCTGCATAATGTCCCAAAGGCTCAAAATGGCCTATTCCAACAATGGAATCTTCTATTGTTTCTTTATATACAATATTGCCAGGCCCAAACTCTACTTCTATATTAAACCTTTCTAATATTATACTTTTTAGAATCTCAACTTGAACCTCTCCCATTAATTTGACATGCACTTCTTTTAGCTTTTCATTCCATACTATTTGTAGTTGTGGATCTTCTTCCTCTAAGATACGCAGGTTATTTAGCATTTCATTAACATTACAATCAGAAGGTAGTATTATTTGATAATTTAAAACAGGCTCTAATATTGCTTTGTTCATAGAAGATTCTTTTCCTAAACCTTCACCAGGAAATGTTTTTGTCAGTCCTGTAACTGCACAAATAGAGCCCCCTGTTAATTCATCTACAGTTTCGTATTTTGAACCTGAATAAATTCGGATTTGGTCAATTTTCTCTTCCCATCTTGCTTTATTATCACTAAGGGGCATTTTCACCTTTAAACTACCACCTGTTATCTTCATGAAAGTCAGACGATTACCAGCTTCATCTCTAGCAATTTTATAAACCCTTGCACCAAACTGTTTTGGATATAACATTTCCTTCGTGTATAACTTTAATCCTTTAATAAATGAATCCACTCCTGTTAACTTCAAGGCAGATCCAAAGTAACAAGGATATATTTTTCTTTTCTTTATTGATTTAGCAATTTCTATTTTATTAATAGTTCCATTTTCTAAATACTTGTCTAACAAGTGCTCATCACACATGGCGATATGTTCCAAGAACTCTTCATTTTTATGGTCTATTGTAAAGTCTATACAGTTATCACTTAATCTATCTTTTAACTCTTTCATGAGAGCTTCTTTGTTAGTATCTGGCATGTCTAACTTGTTTATAAAAACAAATGTTGGTATCTCATACTCTTCTAATAAAGCCCAAAGAGTTTCAGTATGACCTTGAACACCGTCTCTTCCACTAATTACAAGGATAGCATAGTCAAGAACCTGAAGTGTCCTTTCCATTTCCGAGGAAAAATCCACATGGCCTGGTGTGTCTAGAAGTGTTATTTCAGCGTCCTTTAAGTTTAACCTGGCCTGCTTTGAAAAAATAGTAATACCTCTATCACGTTCAAGTTCATATGTATCTAAAAATGCATCTTTATGATCTACCCTTCCTAATTCCCTAATACTTCCTGTACTATACATCATGCTTTCAACAAGTGTTGTTTTACCTGCATCAACATGAGCCAAAATACCAATTACTAGTCTTTTCATATTTAATCCCTACTTTATAATTCATAATCTATTTTTATCGATTTATTTGTTTTTATTGATTTATCTATATTTTTATAGCTGTTATTTATGTTTGATACTCTATTATATTATGAAATCAACTCTTTATCAATGTTTACACTTATCTGATCTGGTACCTGGTACC
>CAZUDG010000025.1:8508-22553 GCA_964618775.1 uncultured Lachnospiraceae bacterium
TGGTACCTGGTACCAAAATATGGATATCAAAAAGTGGTTCTAAAAATGTTGACATTAATATATAATTATAGTATAGTTAATTACACAAGTAACCAACCGACTCACTGACTACCCTAAACATACTTAAGGAGGTGGCATTTTGATAGATACAAACTCTAAAAAATCAATATATATACAAATAGCTGAAGCAATTGAAACTGAAATTCTTATAGGGAATTTGAAGGCTAATGAACAAGCTCCTTCTACTAACCAATTTGCAAATGTATATCAGATTAATCCTGCAACTGCAAGAAAGGGATTAAATTTACTTGTGGATGATGGGATTTTATATAAGAAAAGGGGATTGGGAATGTTTGTTGAAGAGAATGCAAGAAAAAGAATTCTTAACAAAAGGCAAGAGGTCTTTTTTAAAGAGACCTTACCTGAAGTATTAGAAGAAGCCAATAGACTAGAAATCAATGTTAAAGAGATTTCAGATTATATCAAAACACAGAAGGGTGGGGACAAATAATGTTAGAGATAAGTGATTTAAATAAATCTTATGGAAAAACCCAAGTTTTATCTAATATTAATTTAAAACTAAATGAAAACAAGATTTATGGTTTACTTGGACGAAATGGAGTGGGTAAAACCACTTTATTAAATATAATATCTAACCAACTTAAAAGTGATAGTGGCCAGACTAAATTGTATGGGCAAGAAATATACGAGCATAGTTCTTCAGTAGAAAATATTTGCCTTGTTAAGGAAAGCGGACTCCCAACAGAAGAAAAAATCAAGAAGATTTTTAAAGCAGCTAGTATACTATATAAAGACTGGGACGAAGAATACAAAGAAAAATTAGTAAGTGAATTTAATTTAAATATAAAACAAAAATACCATAAGCTCTCTCGAGGTAATCAAACAATTGTTGGCTTAATAATAGGGTTAGCATCTAGAGCACCTCTTACAATTTTTGATGAACCTTCCTTAGGGCTGGATGCAGCTTACAGATATAAGTTTTATAATCTTCTTTTAAAAGATATGGAAACCAACCCAAGAACTGTGATTATTTCAACCCATCTTATTGATGAAGTAACCAATTTATTTGAAGAAATTATTATATTAAAAGATAAACAAGTATTCCTAAAAGATGAAGTTGATACACTTACAGATAAAAGCTATTTCCTAAATGGTAGGTTAGAGCACATTACCCCTATAATTGAGGGAAAAAAGATTATTAACAAAGAAGAATTTGGATCTTCTACTATAATTGCTTTATTTGATAAACTCACTGAAGATGAAAAAAAACAGCTTAACGATAACAATGTAGACATAAGTCATATACCTCTTCAAAAATTGTTTGTATATTTGACTGAGTTTAATTCTAAATCTGATATGAAAGGGGAAGCATAATGGAAAGTTTAAAAAGAACCTTTAAATTTATAAACATAGAGTCTAAAAAATCCATTATAACATTTTGGCTTGTTATGATTTTATTAAATGTAATATCATATATGCTTAATTTAGAACAATTCTTTAATATCGCTGGTAATAACTTTTCATTTGGAATTCATATGAGTGACGGGCAGAATTTTGGAGTTACATCTATTGCTGGTGCAAATGTAATACCAATATTAATATTTTATATTGTTTATTCATACTTGCTTTATTATGAAGATTTACCTATTGCTATAGGCTTTTCTAGTACAAGAAAAAACTTCTTCATTTCCTTACTTTTTAGCAATATAATTGTAGCATTTATATTTTCCCTAGTTCAAACAATATTATTAAAAATAGACTTTAAATTAATTGAAAATCTCGGACGGAAACCTTATGTAGACTTTATAGTTTTTAATACTCAAGACGATAATATTATATTCATATCCTTATCAATTTTTCTAATATCCTTTATATTTATTGGGTTTATGAATATAATGGCCTCTGCTAATTATAAATTTGGATATAAAATGTGGATTGTACTCGCTATAGTTTTTCTTATTATAATGCCCCGTTTTGGTTTTGAAATATCTGATTTTATATATAATTTATTCACAAAAAGACTGAATTTACAACAACTTCTAGTATTATTAGTATTTTCAATTATAAGTTATGGATTAACTTATTTGTTTATTAAAGATGTCAATATAAAATCCAAGTTAGCATAAATTAAAAAAGAGCAAAAAAAAGACAGGGGTTATATAAAAACCCCTGTCTTATCCTAACTTCTTTTCTATTATTTTTCACTTGCTTTATCCTTAACTAGAACTAATGCGTTAATTATAAATTAAAATCGATTAACCCAATCCTCATAAGATTTCATAAAGGATTTAAGGAATTCTTGTGTATCTTCTTTTAATTCACCATTATTGTATAAATCCATAACATCACCTATATATGCTTCTGGTGCTGGCATTGTAGGAACATTTAAAAATACTAACACTTGACGCAAATGATGATTGGCACCAAATCCTGACAAGGCACTTGGTGAAACACTTACTACTGCTCCAGGTTTACCATCCCACACGCTTTGCCCATAAGGCCTAGAGCCTACATCCAGTGCATTCTTAAGCACCCCAGGAACTGAACGGTTATATTCTGGGGTTATAAATAATAATCCATCATATTTCTTTACATTCTCACGGAAAGCTTTCCAGGAACCTGGTGTACTTCCTTCATCATCATAGTCTTGATCAAATAATTCCAAGTTACCTATTTCAATATTCTCAAATTCTAATGAGTCTGGTGAAAGAGATGCTAATTCTCTAGCTATTTGCTTTGAAAATGAATCTTTTCTTAGACTTCCTATTACTATACCAATTAATTTTTTACTCATAGTGTTCCCTCCATAACTATTCTAATATTTTATCTATTTTAACTATTTTTATTATTTAATAAATCCTACTAATAATCTACCTGTTCCTTTAAAAATGTACCGTTTCTTAGTTCATTCATGGCTGTTTGTAATTCACCCCTAGTATTCATAACAATTGGCCCAGCCCAAGCAACAGGCTCTTCTAATTTCTCTGAACTTAAGTATAATATCTGAATATCTTTGCCTAAAGCTTCAATATCTAGTGAAGTTCCTTCTGATAGTTTAACAGCTGTCTTTTCTTCCACCACTTCTCCTGCCACTTTGGCATCTCCTAATAACAAGAATACCATTACTGACTTATCTTCTTCCATTTCAATCGTGAATTTATTATTAGCTTTTAAATGAATATGATAATAATCTAGAGGTGAGTATTTTGGTGTGAAGCCTTTATGGTCTTTATACTGCCCACTTATAAGCCTTAAAATTCCTCCATCTATAGGAATTTCTTCTATCTTATCTTTTTTGATACTATGATACTCTGGATGAGCCATCTTATCTTTAGCTGGCATATTTAGCCAAAGTTGAACCCCAAGCATTCTCTCTGATGCTGGTAACATTTCTTCATGTTGGATGCCTGAACCAGCAGTCATCCACTGCACTTCTCCATCTGTAATTGCATCGGAGTTACCCAAGCTATCTTTGTGCACCATGTTTCCTCTAGATATCAAACTAACAGTCTCAATTCCTCTATGAGGATGTAATGGAAATCCAGCTGCATAAGCCTTAGGATCTTTACTGTCAAATGAATCTAACATTAGAATAGGATCATAGGTTTCAACTGTTGCATTGCCCAATACCCTAACCAAGCTTACACCTGCACCATCTGTAGTTCTATAACCTGTTACTCTGTCTTTGATTACTCTTTTCATATTCAATACCTCCACTAAAATATATTATGATGATTAAATACGTTTTTTATGTTATATTTAATATAATCATTATTTTCTAATAGTATTTGTTAATTTCAACACTTGGCTTCGATATTTTTCAATAAACTTATTGTGATTTAATTAATCTTTATTCTTACAATATATCTATTATACACCATAATTTGCCAAAGTCGGTGACTTAATTACATTATATACTATTTAGATACTTTTACCACTTCACTATACTCACAACTTATGATGATTTAATTTTATATTATCCTATTAACTTAATTATATTTTACCCTATTAATTATATTGTTCCATTTATTATTAATTATATCTATCCATTAAAACTAAAATCAAGGAGGACTTACAATGAATTTCGTTTGGACTACACTTAGAGTTAATAATTTTGCAGAATCTATTAAGTTTTATACAGATATTATTGGACTGAAGGTGGTAAACCAATTTGAAAGTGGTGGCACAAGTATAGCATTTTTAGAAGATGGTAATAGTGGCACCCAAATAGAACTGTTACATGATAATAGCGATCGCAAAACTAATGCTGGTGAAGATATTTCTTGGGGTTTTTCAGTAGATTCTCTTGAAGAAACCATGGATTTATTAAATCAAAGAAATATCGAATATGTTGGACCAATCCAGCCAAATCCTAATACTAAGTTTATATTTATTAAAGACCCTAATGGGATGAAAGTGCAGTTGGTGGAGATTTAGACGAGATATGGATTTTTAATTTCTTACTTTATTTTTACAATTTTCATTTATATTTTATTGACCTTTCTAAAATTATCATATAAAATGTAGTTTATAAAGGAAATAGTATTAATTATCATTTTCAATTATACTTATTTTATTAACTAAAGAAAAACAATAATTAAATTTAAGGAGGCTTTTTATGAAGGAACAAGATAAGAATTTAAACAGTGGTAATCCAATGGATAAGAACGGATTAGGAGAAGGTTTATCAAGTAAAAACGATAGAAAAGGCAACATTCCTGAAATTAAAACGGCAGCAGGAGCTCCAGTTGCAAGCAACCAAGACTCAATGACTGCAGGTAAAAGAGGTCCTCTTTTGATGCAAGATGTTTGGTTTACAGAAAAAATGGCACATTTTGATAGAGAGGTAATTCCTGAAAGAAGAATGCATGCTAAAGGTTCAGGTGCATTTGGTACTTTTAAGGTTACCCATGATATTACAAAGTATACTAAGGCTAAGATATTCTCAGAAGTTGGTAAGGAAACTGAGATGTTTGCTCGTTTCTCAACTGTTGCTGGTGAAAGAGGTGCAGCAGATGCAGAAAGAGATATTAGAGGTTTTGCTTTAAAGTTCTACACTGAAGAAGGTAACTGGGACATAGTAGGCAACAACACACCAGTCTTTTTCTTCCGTGATCCTATGCATTTTATTGATTTAAACCATGCGGTAAAGAGAGACCCAAGAACTAACTTGAGAAGTCCTAATACTAACTGGGATTTTTGGTCATCTCTACCAGAAGCTCTACATCAAGTTACAATCATAATGAGTGATAGAGGAATTCCTTCATCTTATAGATTTATGCATGGATTCTCTAGTCACGCTTTCTCATTCATTAACCAAGAAAATGAAAGAGTTTG
The DNA here is from genome assembly GCA_964618775.1 of uncultured Lachnospiraceae bacterium. GTDB lineage: Bacteria > Bacillota > Clostridia > Lachnospirales > Lachnospiraceae > JAAYRG01. The sequence continues at coordinate 13,867 of CAZUDG010000025.1, forward strand.
GGTAAAATTCCATTTTAGATCACAACAAGGAATCCAAAACTTAACTGACGAAGAGGCTGCAAAGGTGGTTGCAGGTGACAGAGAAAGTCATCAAAGAGATTTATACGACGCCATCGAAAAAGGCCAATATCCTAAGTGGAAAATGTACGTACAAATCATGACCGAAGAAGAAGCAGAAAATATGCCTTATAATCCTTTTGACTTAACTAAGGTTTGGCATAAAGAAGATTTCCCATTAATTCCAGTAGGAATATTTGAATTGAATAAAAATCCTGAAAACTATTTTGCACAAGTTGAACAAGCAGCATTTAATCCTGCTAGCGTAGTGCCTGGGGTAAGTTTTTCACCTGATAGAATGTTACAAGGTAGACTTTTCTCATATGGCGATGCACAACGTTATCGCTTAGGTGTTAACCATCATCAAATACCAGTAAACTCACCAAAAGCTGTTAAGAATCCTCATTCTTTCCACAGAGATGGACTAATGAGAGTTGATGGTAACTTAGGTTCTGAACTTCATTATGAACCAAACAGCTATGGCAACTGGAAAGATGATATCAGCCTAAAAGAACCAATGGAAAAAGCGGGCGATGCTTATAGATACGATTTTAGAGAAGACGATCACGACTATTATACTCAAACTGGATTGCTATTCCGTGCAATGACTGATGATCAAAAACGTGTACTCTTTACTAATACTGCAAGAAACATGGGTGACTCCACACTACAGATTAAACACAGACATATTAACAACTGCTACCTGGCAGATCCATCCTATGGTAAAGGTGTTGCAGAAGCATTAGGCATTAATATTGGTGACGTTGATCTAGATCTTCCAGCAAGAGATTCTCATGATGGTAACTATGCAGCCAACAACAAGCATCCTGAGCTAAATGTTCCATCAAATGCTCCTCCTCATCATGAAGAAATCAGAACTGATTATGATCCAAAGAAATTCATAGATCCGATGGATGATCCGTTTTTATTATAAGAGTATATTAAAACTAAGTATATTCGAAAGGATTATAAGGATTATTAAAAATACATATTTAAATTTCACTAACTAATAAAAACTAACAAAGGTCGCTGTAGATATGAACTAACTCATATCAATGCAGCGACCTTTTTACCATGGTATTTTACATGAAATTAACAACAATCTTACATTTATTTACCTACTTATGATATAATTATTGCATCTAAATCTATGTAAATTAAATGTTTACAACTATTTTTACAAAGGAATATAAAGGAGCAAAATGTATGTACGGAGTAATAGATATAGGTTCTAATACAATGAGACTTAATATTTATGAATATAAAGACAATGAAATATACTTAATGCTTTCTAAAAAAATTACTGCTGGTTTGGCTGGCTATGTTAATAAAAAAGGCAACTTATCTAAGAAAGGAATTACTAAGGCAGTTGATTCTTTGAAGGAATTTAAAATGATACTTGATCATATAGATATAAATGAAACTTACACATTTGCAACAGCTTCTCTTAGAAATGTTAATAATTCCAAAGAAGCGACCAAAATTATAGAAGAAAAAACTAATTTAGATATCAATGTAATATCAGGCGAGGAAGAGGCATCTCTTGGTTACGTTGGTGCTTCTATGATTCTTACCCTTGAAGACGGATTATTAGTAGATATTGGTGGAGGCAGCACTGAGCTTGTTTTATATGAACATAGTCAAATCACAAAAGCCGTTTCATTACCAATAGGCTCTCTTAGCTTATATAATAAATATGTTAGTGAGTTCTTACCAACAGAAACAGAAATGAAAAGAATCAAGAAAAAGGTACTTAAGGAGCTTAAAAAGATGGACACAGACATCTCTCCAACTAATACTGACTTAATATGTGGTGTTGGTGGTACAGTAAGGGCAACTAGAAAAATTAATAATGAAATATATAACTTACCTGAAGATAACAACACAATTAAAGTAAAAGATATTCAGAAAATGTTTAATTATTACTTAGATGAGAGATATAAGTTTCTAAAAGATCTAATTAAGACTGCCCCTGATCGTCTTCATACAATTTTACCAGGTATGATTATTTTAGAAGCCCTTGCAAATTATTATGGAAGTGATGAAATCCAGGTAAGCGACTTTGGAGTTAGAGAAGGATACCTGTTAACTATGGTTAATAAAGAGTGAACTTATAATTAGATTTATATCTTAGTTTATATACTGATGCTTACGAAAGGAGAATAAGCTAATGATGGTAGATGACTTTGACAATACTCTAGATGTCAACGAAGAGAGTGACAACAACATTTTTGATAGCCTTGTAGACGTGAATAATTCAAAAATATTTATGCAAAACAGGGAAGTTTCTTGGTTGAAATTTAATGAAAGAATACTTGAAGAGGCTGATGATCCTGATATACCAATATTAGAAAGACTAAAATTTGTCTCTATTTATGCTACTAACCTTGACGAGTTTTTTATGGTTAGAGTTGGAAGCTTATTAGACAAGTCTATATATACACCTAAATCTATTGATAACAAATCTTGTATGAGTCCAAGACAGCAACTTGATAGGATTTATGAAATCACTCGTAAACTTAATCATAAGTTTAATAATTCATACAGAGGTGTAGAGGCTGTTCTAAGAACAAACAACATCTATTCCTTAGATTATGAAGAGTTGAATAGTGATGAGAAAACATATGTAGAGAGTTATTTTCAAAACTCTATTTATCCAGTATTGTCTCCACAAATAATCGATCCACACCATCCTTTTCCCCATTTGAAAAGCAAAGCTGTTTATATCGCCTGTCAACTCAAAGATAAAGAACAAGATAAAAAGTTATATGGTATAGTGCCAATTCCCGAGAACATGCCTACCTATATATTTTTACCAGGTGATAGATATAGATACATCCATGTTGATAAAATCATATACAAATTTGTTGATAATTTGTTTGGAACATATAAATTACAAGAAAAGACACTAATCTCAGTCACTCGCAATGCTGATATAACTCCAGAAGATGATTCTTTACACGAGGATATGGATTTTAGAAAACAAATGAAAAAAATGCTCCATCTTCGTAAACGCCTTGCCGTTGTAAGGTTAGAGACTAGCAATAAGCTTAGAAAAGAATTCAAAAAATATTTGTGTAAAGAACTTGATATTGAAGATTATCAAATTTACCTAATGGCAGCCCCTCTTGATATGCATTATGTTTATGATGTAATCGATGACATTAGCAAGAATGATAATAAAGATTTATTATATTATCCTTTTGAGCCAGTTGACAAGGTTGAAGTACCCGCAACTGATATGATGTCTTTAGCCTCTAGCAAAGACCTCCTATTACATTATCCATATTATAGCATGAAACCTTTTCTTTATTTAATTAGGCAAGCTGCCAATGATCCAGATGTTTTATCCATTAAAATCACAATTTACAGGATGGCTCAGAAAGCAACCTTAGTCGACTATTTATGTACAGCTGCTGAAAATGGCAAGGATGTAACTGCTATGATAGAGCTAAGGGCAAGATTTGATGAACAAAACAACATTGACTGGTCCGAAAAGCTTGAAGATGCAGGTGTTAACGTACACTATGGCTTTGAAGACTATAAATGTCATTCAAAGGTATGTCTAATTACTCTTAGAGATAAAGGATCCATTAGATATCTTACCCAAGTAGGAACAGGCAACTATAACGAAAGCACCGCAAAACAATATACTGACCTGTCCTTTATAACTGGTAACCAAGAAATAGGTCGAGATGCTGATGAATTCTTTAAAAATATGTCTGTTGGTAGTCTTGAAGGTGATTACAAGCACTTGCTTGTTGCACCAAATTATATGAAGCCCAAATTATTCGAACTATTCGACGAGGAAGTTGCTAAAGGCAAGGAAGGCAGAATATTCTTTAAAATCAATTCTCTAACTGACTTGGATATGATTAATAAGTTAGCCAAAGCCTCCCAAGCTGGAGTTCAAATCACCCTAGTCATAAGAGGTATATGCTGTATACTTCCAGGAATTAAAGGTGTTACTGAGAATATTAATATAAGAGGAATTGTAGGCAGATACCTTGAGCACACTAGAATATATTCCTTTGGTAGTGGCGACGATCAAAAAATTTATATATCTTCAGCCGATTTAATGACTAGAAATTTAGACAGAAGGGTTGAAGTTGCCTGCCCAATTTATAGTCCTGATATTAAAAATGAAATCAATAAAATTATTGAAATTACACTTCTTGACAATGTGAAGGCTAGAATGGTTGACACTGGTGGAGACTATTATAAAATATCTGACCACAAAGCTTCTGTAATTGCTCAAGATGTATTCATACAACAAGCCTTAGATAAAGAGCCCTATAAACAAGTTGAGAAGAAATCCTTCTTTAAACGTATAAGGGAGTTTCTTAGATTTTAGTCTAAATATTTCGAAGAGCCCTGGGTGTGAATAACAAATAGAAGGCCTTTTGTGGTTTGTGACAATGGAGTTCTATTTGTTATTCACACCCAGGGCTCTCCTATGAGTAAAACCTTACTATACCCCTAATCTTCCCTTAAGTTCTTTTATAGTTGATTCATCCAAGTCTCTAGTTGGAATTATTAGAGCTGATAATGCGTCAATATAAAGATAAATCATATCTTTATTGACCCTAATCATATCGATATTGCTAAATTGAATCTGTTCCGTTTTCTTTTTACTAATTACTTTTATATTGTTTTCATCATCAAGCTCCACAGTTTTGTGACCAAATATTTTGTCCTTTTGAACTGGAGTTAACTCTTTGTTAAGGGCTCGTTTAGCTGATTTTTTGTATATTACTGGATAAAGTAGAATCAGCATTACATAAACAGCAATAGTAATAACTGACCAAAGGTAATGGTTTTGTTTTAATACTTGGGCTCCTATTATATATATAGGTATTGACATTAATAATGGCACTATATACCTTATAAGAACGTAAATTTTTCTTTGATGTTTTGAGTTTAGAACATGATATAAATTGAAATTAATATAGTCATCCTCTGTAAATTCAAATGAAATTCTGATACCAATCACTCCTCTCATATAAAAATAATTTAACACCATTATATAGTATTGTAAATACTTATACTGCTTTTATATTCTTTGTTGCAATTACGTCACTATTAAGGCCCAATATATTTTTTATTACAACTTGGCCTATTTCTACTGGAGCATTTAATTCAATCTTTTTTATTTCTTTCATTACATCAAATATTTGATGTCTTGGAATTAATTCACTAAGTCTGACACTAACAAGAGGCAAGTCACCATTACTAACAATCACTGACGATGCAATGTTTCGCATTGGATTTATTAGTTCTTGTTTTACAAACTCTTCACCTTTTTCGCACCTTGCTCCATCCATAGAGATTATTTCCGGTATAATATCTCTATCATCTATAAGGGCTTCTATATCACAACCTATTGGACACATGATACATGTATATTCTTTTAACATATTACAGACACCTCCAAATCTCCACCCTTGCTTATCTTGTCTTTTTTAACTGGAATCTGAATCATTTCTGCTGGGATTGCTTTCTTTAATTTTTTCTTTTTAATTACTTGTCCACCTTGAGATATCTCTACAGTACACTCCCCTGTTGGTTGCTTTACACGTAGTGATAACTTGAAGTCTTTATTACCACTTATCTTTTGTGGTATTGTATGGGAAATATTATTATCTGTTTTTATATTAATTATAGCTTCATCAAAATTATTTTTAGATAAGTATGCTACAACACTATCTGCCATATTTTCTGCTTCTAATGAAACAAAATCAACTAAATCATGAACCTGCAATACATTTCCTGCCGCAAATATACCCTCTATACTAGTCTGGAAGTTCTCGTCTACAAATGCACCTTTTGTGCGATTATCAAGGTCTACCCCTGCAGCTATTGAAAGCTCATTCTCTGGAATTAAACCTACAGATAAAATTAGGGTATCACAAGTAACTTCTTGTTCACTACCAGGAATGCAATTATAATTCTCATCAACTTGGCTAACTATAACACTTTCAAGTCTATCCCTACCTCTAATATCTGTAACTGTATGGCTTAAATATAATGGAATATCATAATCGTTCAAACACTGGTCTACATTTCTTGGCAATCCGTTTGGGTAGGGTTGAATTTCAAATACACCTTTTACTTTGGCTCCTTCTAGAGTTAGTCTTCTAGCCATTATTAATCCTATGTCTCCAGAACCAAGAATAACAACTTCCTTACCTACCATTCTATTATGTAAGTTTATATATGACTGAGCTACCCCTGCTGTGTAGACACCCGCTGGTCTTGTACCTGGTATACTAATTGCACCACGAGTTCTTTCTCTACAACCCATTGTTAAGATCACTGCCTTAGCCTGATATTCTACTACTCCTTTTCTTGATGCAACACGGACTTTTTTATCATTAGTAACATCAATTACTGTTGTTTCTGTTACATAAGGAATGTTTAACTTTTCTACTTCTGCAATAAAACGACCTGCATACTCTGGACCACTAAGAGTCTCTTTAAATCTTGTTAGTCCGAACCCATCATGAATACACTGATTTAATATGCCACCCAAGTTCTTTTCTCGCTCTATAATAAGTATATCTGTAACACCATTCTTATATAGTTCAACTGCCGCTGCAAGTCCAGCTGGACCACCACCAACAATAATTACATCTTTTTGTGTCATCCTCATTAGTCCCTCACCTTCCCCGTAAACATATTAGAATCTTTCCCTGATAATCTTATGTCTGTTTCTTTCTTACCAAGTTCTTCTTCAATCATGTCAGTTATACGCATTTGACAATACCCACCCTGACATCTACCCATAGTAGCACGGGTTCTATTTTTAACACTAGATAATGTGCATGTTCCTAAAGGATTCTTGATTGCTGATAATATTTCAGCTTTGGTAACATTTTCACAGCGACAAATTATTTCACCATAGTCTGGGGTTTCTTCTACAAGTTTCTGTTGTTCTTCAAAACTTAGTTCAATAAATTTAGGGATGGCTTTTCTAATAGGGTTAAAGTCTGGATTTGGCACCAAGTCTTCTTTCTCTGCCATTAAAGCTACACCTCTTCTTGCCAAAGGAAGCGCCCCTGTAAGGCCTGGAGATTCTATCCCAACGTAGTTAATAGTGTTAGGTGCCTCATCCCTGGCTTCACATATAAAGTCTACCACTTGCTCTGTTTCTGGGTCTATACGCTTAGCACGAATACCTGCAAAATTTCTAATGTAGTATTCTCGTTTGGTGTGTTTGAACATTTTAAGTCCGTCTTCTTCTAAACCATCCATTTGTACTTTCTGATTAGAAAAATCATCAAAGTCTTCAGTAACATAGGAATCTGGTCCGATTAACACATTACCATCAATGGTTGGAATCGCATGGGTTGCAAAACCACCATTCTCATTGGGAGCTGGGTAAACAGGCATATTAATAAACTCACCTGCTTTTTTATCTAGGACTATATATTCACCCTTGAATCCACGAATTACGTATCCATCTATTCCAAGCATGCTTGATATTTCTGCACTATATAATCCCGCACAATTTACTACCCATCTAGTCTTAAAGGTTTCGCCTTCAGCTGTGCTTATCTCATATATTCCATCAATTCGATTAATATCAACTACACGCCTTCCGAATATAAACTCCACACCATTCATAGCAGCATTTTCTGCTAAGGCAATTGTATAAGCCATAGGATCTAATATTCCTGAACTTGGTGCATACATTGCAAATTCCCCGCCCGCACTTGAATCAAGTTCATACAATCTTTCTTTATCTATAATTTCAAGACCTTCTACTCCATTTTGCTCTCCAACTGATTTAAAACGTCTAAGGCTTTCCATGTCTTTATCATCAAAACCAACAACAACTTTTCCCAAACGTTCAAAAGGAACATCAAGCTCTTTGGCAACACTTTCAAATTCTTTATTGCCTTCTACAGCAACCTGTGCTCTTAAAGAACCTGGCTTGTATGTAAAACCTCCATGTAACACCCCAGAGTTTCTTCCTGAATTACCAAAAGCAACATCCATTTCTTTTTCTATTACACCGATTTTCAATTTATTTCTTGACATCTCTCTAGCAACTGCACAGCCAACTACACCCGCTCCAACAATTAGCACATCAAATTGTTCCATCATATTATGTCTTTCCTTCCTTTCACGTAAGGCTTTGTTGTTAAAACATTAACTATGCCATTGTAACAAAGATGCCCCGTACTATTGCTTGTCCGAGGCATCTTTTATCATACTACATATCATCGATTTATATCGCTATTATCATACTCTTCTAATGTTTTAACACTTTCACATTATTATTGCTTTAATACATTTTCTTTCCTAGTTTTCGTTTCTCTATAGTCATCCCTTATAGCAAGGGCAAGAGAAATGATTATAATTACCCAAAGTACCCACGCTATTGGCCCCTTGAAGAATACGGTTAGACTTCCTTGAGAACCTTGTACAGCGTCCATGAAGTAGTTTTCTAAGTCTCCGCCTAATATAAAGCCAATTAAGAAAGTAGTAATAGGTAGTCCAAATTTACTAAACACATATGCCATAACTCCAAATGCAACCAAAGTTACAACATCAAATAAAACACCATTTCTAGTTGAAAATGCACCTACAACACAAAGTACAAAAATTGCTGGATATAATCTAGC
>CAZUDG010000026.1:0-3136 GCA_964618775.1 uncultured Lachnospiraceae bacterium
TTTTGTTCACAGCTTGTTCATGGTGCCAGGTACCAAATTACCAAAAGATATTAGTCTTTATTTATAATATTAGCTGGAATATTAATTTCCACTTCAGTTCCCTTGCCTTTTTCGCTTCGATAAGTAAGACCAAAGTTATGATTATAAAAAAGTTGAAGTCTTCGATGAGTGTTATAAACAGCAACATTACTACCAGATGAATGTTTTCCTTTCCCTTTTATAATATCATTTAACATTTCTTCAGACATTCCGATGCCGTCATCAGAAACTGTCAAAACAATCATATCATCTTCAATCCAGCCCATTATAATAATAGAACCTTCTTTTGATTCTTTTGCTAAAATACCATGTAGAATTGAATTTTCTACAACTGGTTGTAAAACTAAACTTGGAATCTCATAATCTAACAATTCATCAGGTATATCTATAATAAAGTGAATGTTTTCTTCAAAGCGCATGTTTTGTAATTTAACATAGAGGGAAACATGATTCAATTCTTCTCTTAATGTTACGGTAGTATTACCCTTATTAAGTGTAAGCTTATAGAATTTAGATAAGGATTGGATTGCAGTTTCTACTTTTTCGTGATCTTCCTTGTTTGATAACCAACTAATCATATCTAGTGTATTATATAAAAAATGGGGATTAATTTGAGATTGAAGAGCTTTTAGCTCAGATTTCCTAAGTTCTTCACCAGTCTTTTCCTGTTCTTTTAAAAGGTTGTTTATTCTAGATACCATATAATTATACGTATCAATTAAGTCACCAATTTCGTCATCACCATGATGTTCATTAAGTTTTTTGGGTGTAGCAGTTCTTACTAAACTCATTTGTTTAATAATAGAATATATTCGTTTGACTATGGTGTTTGATAGCCAAATGGCCGTATACAATACAATAATAATTATAACAATATAAAATAGTAAAATTCTAAAAAGGGTAATTCTACCCTCTGACAAAATATCATTTGCAGATACTGCTGATATCATATACCAATTTGTATCTTGTATTTTATTATATGATATATATATTCTTTCAAATCCTCTTGCTTTAGATGTAAAGGTTGAAATGGTTCCTATATATTCAGGAACATCTTTATATTTAAGCAGATATCTTCCCACTAATATAGGGTCAGTTGATGAAACCAAAGTATCTCTGTTATCAACTAAATATGTTACACTATTCACAAACTGAATATTTTCATTTAAAACTGAATCAATAGTATCCTTTGAAAAATAAGCTGCAATATACATAGCTGGTTTGTTAGAATCAATATAAGGTACTTTATAAACAATGGCAAACTCACCATAAGTAGCCCTCTCGCTTGGAGTAAGATATAAACTTGGGCAAACCAGATGGGATATATTCTGACTACTAAAGATACCGTGCCAATAGGAGGGTTGAATATCAATCATGGGTTCAAATATATCGTGGTGAGAAGGCTGTTCCTCTATTAATCCATCAAGGGATTTATCTACATATATCTTTATATTAGAGACATTAGAGTCTTCAGTTAAAAGGGAATCCACTTCATTTAGAAACTTAAGAGTTTGGATTTTTTCAAATTGAGCTGTATCTTCAGCATTTTGAGATAAGTTTAGGTTTTTAATGAATGGATTTATAGTAATAGAATCTATAGTCTTATGTATTTCATTCATGGTAAACTCTAACTTTTCTTTTGTTTGTAAAGATAGGGATTGCTCGTTGTGTAAGGTGTTACTTAATATTATCTTTGAAAACTGGCTATATAATAAGATAAATAAAACTAGTGCAGGAATAATAGCTAAAATCAAATGTGAAAAAATCAGTTTGTTTTTTAGCTTAATATTATAGTGGTAATTAAAGAGTGTTTTTTTAAGTGTTTTTATCATTTGGTATTCTTCTCCCTAAATTCAGTTGGAGAGAGACCAACTAGTTTTTTAAAGCTCTTACTAAAATAATTGCTGTCAGAATAACCAACCTTATAGGAAATATCGTTAATTCTGTTTCTAGGATCAAGAAGAAGTTGTTTTGATTTATCAATCCTACATTCTGTAATATACTGATTTAGGGTTTGATTAGTTTCATTCTTAAAGATTGTACATGCATAAGAAGGTGATAATTGTATAAAATCACTTATACTTTTTATAGATAAATTGTTGTTCATGTAGTTTTTGTTAACATATTCCTTTATATAAACAATATTAATGTTTTCTCCAGAAGTGTTTTTTACCTGTTTGAAAAAGTATAAGGTGGAGCTCATAATAAGGGAATGAAGATCATCAATTGTTTCGCAAGCCATAACGCTTTTTAGGAGAGAGTGACCTTCATATGGAAGTTCTTGAAGAGGTATATGAAAGCTTTCTTCTGCTTCTTCAATTTTTAAAAGCAATTTATAATAAAGTTCCTTTGCAGTGCTAACAAGAATATTATTACTATATTTTAAAATTTTATAAATGTTATCTAGAAAGAGTCTTGTAGCTTCATCATCTTTAGTCTTTAAAAGTAACTCAAAGGTTTTATCTAGATCATCTGGAATCACAAGGGCACTGCCTTTGCGGTCATCTATGTCCTTATACACTAAAACACTATTAATATCTTGAAAAAAAGCATTTTGTAACAATATTACAGCTGTATTATAAGATTCGTGTATATGATCTATTCCAGTAACTCTTTCACCAATACAAATATAGAACTTACAAATGTTTAAAAGTTCCGCAGATAGTTTGTGAAAAACATTCAGAATATATTTAAATGAAGTTTTAAGATCATAAAATAAGTGAAAAACAATAAATTCGTTTTTTTTAATAGCATGTATATGACTTACCTTATATTCAAAACTATTCCTTAGATAGTCTGATATGTATTCTTCAATATATCTTAAATTCAAATTGCTTAATAAATCTTGGGAGTCTATAATTTTCACAATAATAGTATTACAAATAGTATTAGACTTAATGGAAAAGCCTAAGTTGCTTAATTGTTCTTGGTAGTCAATATAGTTAGATTCTGAATTTGTATAATTAAGATTATGTACAAGTTTTGCAGCTTCTTCTTTTTTTCTATTATCTTCCGTTTGTTGAGTTAATCTATTTTGATTAACATTTTTAATTGCTTCAATAATTGCTTCTTTTACTTCGTTATGATTAATAGGTTT
>CAZUDG010000026.1:3236-11100 GCA_964618775.1 uncultured Lachnospiraceae bacterium
CATTTTTAATTGCTTCAATAATTGCTTCTTTTACTTCGTTATGATTAATAGGTTTCTCTATATAATTAATTGCTTTTAATTTGATTGCTGCTTTTAAATATTGTTTATCTGAATATCCAGACATAAATATAATGCTACAATTATCTAGTGTTTCATGAACTTTTTCTGCCAATTCAATGCCATTCATTCTAGGCATACGAATATCAGTCAGAATTATGTCAGGATTATGTTTTTTAAAAATATATAATCCATTTAATCCATCATCAGCTTCATATATGTGATTAATTCCCATACTTTTCCAATTAAAACTCTCGACTAAGCCTTCTCTTGTTAACTTTTCATCATCTACAATCAATAATTTCATATAAACTCCTTTATCCATGCTCTTATAAAATCTATGTTTAAGTTTGCAATATAAAATTCATCATAGTTTTACTTTGTTTGTATAAACATATCTCTATTATAAACCAAAAAAACAGTATAATCAAAAGATATTACCTTCTTTTTAACAAAGCTACGATTTTAATTGAGATAATGATTTGCTAAGATATAGTTAATATCCCTAAAAGGATATAGATTGTAGTTGTTAACCATTTAAGTACACAGGAGGTACGATATGAGACCGGTAATTGCACATGAAGAATTTGAAAGTAGAATCAAACAAGTACAAAATATGATGACTGAACAAGGACTAGACTTAGTTGCAGCTTATGCAGATGACAGATTTGTATTTGGCCAAGCATATACTAGATGGCTAGTAAACTATCAACCTAAATTTGAACCAGCATTATTACTTATTCCTGCAGAAGGAGAAGTTGCTATAGCTACAGGTGGTGAATCTATTGATTATATTTTGACTCAATCCATTTGTAAAAATGCCTATGTAGTTAGTGAATTCTTGCATCCAGAGGAAGAATTTGTTCATGTTGAAATTGTATCAATGAAAGATATTATAAAAGACATGGAAGAAAAGATGGATAGAAAAATTTCTAAGGTTGGTGTGCCAGGAATTGGAACAACTTCTTTTTCAATTATGGAAACTATTCAGAATATGTTTGGTAAAGAAAACGTTGTGGATGTTGAAGAGAGTATGTCCATGTTACGTGCCGTAAAAACAGAAAATGAATTAGACGTTATAAGATATGCATATAAAATCGCGGAAGCTGGAATGAAAAGAGTTGTAGAAGTTTTACGTGAAGGTGTTACAGAAAGGGAAGTAGTAGCTGAAGCAGAGTATGTAATGCGTAAAATGGGTTCTGAAGGAACAGGAATTGATACAATGGTTGCTTCTGGCGTAGAGCACACAAGACCAATTGTTTGTAACCCTACAGATAGAGTGATTAAAAAAGGTGACTTAGTGGTTGTTACTCTTGCTCCTAGATATCAAGGTTATCATGGTGCTGTAGCAAGACCATTCTTTATAGGTGAACCACCAAAAGAAATGGTTGAAAGATATGAACTAGTTAAGACCTCACATGAGAACACTCAAAAAATGCTTCGCGTAGGAGTATCTGCTAAGGAAGTAGATAAGGTTTCTAGACAATTAATAAATGAAGCAGGACTTGGCAATCATTTCACATATACAGGTGTACACAGTCTTGGAGTTATAGAGTTTGAGATACCTGTTTTATCATCAGATAGTAATGTTGTTATAGAAGAGAATATGGTTTTATCAATTGATATACCAATATTCCTAACTGAATGGGGTGGAATGAGATTAGAGAATGGATATATAATCAAAGAAGATGGATTAGAACATTTAATTAATCTAGAAACACCATTTCAAATTTAGTATTTAGGAAGATGGACTTGTATTTTAAGTAATCATAGGGCCCTAGAATCCTTTCTTATTAGGAATCTAGGGCTTTCTATTAGCAAAAGGTGATTGTTACTAGTGTATAACTTTACAATGTAAAAGGAATATTTAATAGGCAAAAAGGAAGATTATATTATTTGAAACTAGGAATAGCAATCTTACTAACAAGAAAATGAGTAAAAAAATAAGAAAAAACCACATTATTATGATAATCAAAAGATTTTACCTTATATTAAAAAATATTACACTTCTAATTGAAATATATATTGATTACTATGTAGATATATGAATTCGACTTATTGTTGAAAGGAGAAAAAATGTGTCAGATTACATTTTAGAATTAAAAGGCATAACTAAGATATTTCCGGGAGTAAAAGCATTGGACCAAGTACAATTCCAATTAAAAGCTGGGGAAATCCATGGATTAGTTGGAGAAAATGGTGCAGGGAAATCTACTCTTATTAAAGTTATTACCGGTGTACATAAAGCAGACGAGGGAGAAATATATATAGATGGTGAGAAAATAACATTTAAAGGTCCTAAGGATGCACAAAAAGTAGGAATAGCAGCTATATATCAGCATGTAACAGCATATCCTCATCTAACAGTTACTGAGAATATTTTCATGGGCCATGAAATAGTAAAAAAGGGAATAGTTCAATGGAAAGAAATGAACGACCAGGCTAGTGAACTTTTGAAAAGCTTAGATGCAGACTTTATTGCTACTGATGAAATGGAAACACTAAGTGTAGCCCAGCAACAAATGGTTGAGATTGCAAAAGCTTTAAGTATGAATGCCAAAATATTTATTATGGACGAGCCGACAGCTGCATTAACTAAGAATGAATCAGAAAGACTTTATGAAATTACAGAAAAATTAAGAGATAAAGGTGCTTCAATAATTTTCATCTCCCATAGATTTGATGATATATATCACTTATGCTCAAGAGTTACTGTCCTTCGTGATTCAAAGTATATTATGAATAGTGGTATAGATGAAGTTACAGAACATGAATTAATCACCGCTATGGTTGGTAGGGAAATTAATGACATGTTCCCTAAACCAGATATAGAAATTGGTGAAGATGTTCTTCGAGTTGAAGGACTAAGCAGGACGGGATATTTCAAGGATGTTACCTTCAGTGTAAGAAAAGGAGAAATCCTTGGATTGACAGGACTTGTGGGTTCCAGAAGAACAGAGGTTGTAGAAACAATATATGGAATTGAAAAACCTGACAAAGGAAAGATATATTTAAATGGCCAAGCTGTACAGATAAAAGGACCTAGACATGCTATGCAATTAGGTATTGGACTACTCCCAGAGGATAGGCAACATCAAGGTTTAATCCTTGATTGGGGAATAGGAAAAAATATAACATTACCTGTAATTGGTGAGATTGGTAGTCGTGGCCTTACTGATGAAAAGGCAGAAAGAAAGCTAGGCAAGGAACTGTCAGAAAGTGTTGACGTAAAAGCAGTAACTATATTTGACAAAGCAAGTTCCCTTTCTGGTGGAAACCAACAAAAGGTAGTTGTTGCAAAGCAATTAGCCTCAGAGTTAAAAGTTATTATTCTAGACGAACCAACCAAAGGTGTTGACGTAGGAGCAAAAGCAGCAATTTATGAGATCATGGGAGACCTTGCCAAACAAGGTTACGCAATAATTATGATTTCTTCAGAAATGCCAGAAATATTAGGTATGTGTGATAGAATTGCTGTTATGTGTGAAGGCCGATTAACTGGAGAATTAAGCAGAGATGAAGCTTCTCAAGAAAAGATATTAGAAAAAGCTATGTCAAAAAGGACAATTGAATAGAAAAATAACAGGAGGCAAAATATAAATGGAAAAGTTTAATATTAAAAAAATAATTAATTCAAGAGAAATAAGTTTATTCATCGTGTTAGTTATTTTCGGTTTATTTATACAGTTTCGTAATGTGGCTTTTTTTACACCACGAAACATTAACAATATGTTAATTAACTATAGTACCACAATGGTTTTATCATTAGGAATGATGTGTGTTCTTCTTGTTGGTGGTATTGATATTTCAATAGGATCTATCCTATCTTTATCAGGAATGGTTGCTGCATTAGTACTTCGTGATTTCCCTAACACCAGTGTGTTTGTTGCAGTTCTTATTGCTGTTGGTGTAGGCGGAATATGTGGCCTTATAAATGGTCTTGTTATAGCAAAAGGTGGAGTACCACCTATAATAGCAACAATGGGTAGTATGAATATTCTAAGAGGATTGACTTACCTAGTTGCAGACAACGAATGGGTAGCAGCTTATCAACTTCCTGATAGCTTTAAAGGTTTTGCTACAGGTAAATATTTAGGATTTGGACTTGTTAATAATCTAATCGTTATTGCAGCTATAATGATTCTGGTATTTTACTTCTTTCTAAAATATACAAGAACAGGTAGAAAAGTATATGCAGTAGGTAATAATTCAGAAGCTGCCGAATTAAGCGGTATTAACATTGCAGGGATAAAGATATTTGTTTATACAATAATGGGTATTTTTGCAGGCTTAGCTGGAGTTTTATGGGTATCATTATATGCTTCTTCTCAAGGTGACATGGGAATGGGAATAGAAATGAACGTAATCGCTGCTTGTGTTATTGGTGGAGTTAGTTTAGCAGGAGGAAGAGGAACTGTAGGTGGCGTAGTATTAGGCGCTATAACAATAGCAATGCTGGGTAATGGTCTACCTCTAATTGGAGTTTCTCAATTCTCACTAGATGCAATCAAAGGATTTATCATAGTTATGGCAGTTATATTAAATGTTATGTTACAAAGATCAAAGGTTAAGAACAACCTGAGAAGGAGGGAAATTTAATGAGTAAAGCGAATAAAAGAACAATAATTGCTCATACCACTTTCTCATGGAAGAAATTCTTCTTGAAATGGGAATGGTTCCTAGTTCTTATATTTATTGGTATCAACATTATGAATTCATTTATATCACCTTATTACTTAAGTACAAGTGGTTTGCTTAATGCAACCTCATCTTTCTTAGATCTAGCTTTTATTGTATTGCCTATGGCATATGTTTTAATTATTGGTGATATTGATATTTCTGTAGGTTCTATAGTAGCGCTGTCTGCAGTTGTTATGGGTGAAGCCTATAATAGCATGGGGCTTCCTATGGGTGCGGCAATGGTATTATGTTTACTTGTAGGTTCTTTATGCGGATTTATTAATGGACTTATTTTAACAAGATTTAAAGAATTAGCTCCTATGATTGTTACACTAGGTACACAGATTCTTTATCGTGGTATTGCAACAATGATATTGAAAGATCAAGCATCTGCAGGATTGACTAATATAAAATGGTTTAGTAATCTTTACTGGGGTTCAATAGGTGGAGTACCATATATGTTAATTGTTTTTATAGTTTTTGCAATTATATTTGGTTTTGTACTACATAAAACTACATTTGGTAGAAGATTATATGCAATTGGAAGTAATACAACAGCAGCACATTATTCAGGAGTAAAAGTTGATCAAATAAGAATAATCGTATTTACATTGACGGGTCTGTTCTCAGCTGTTACAGCGATTTTCTTAGCATCCCGTATGGGTAGTGTTAGACCTAATATTGCAATGGGATATGAACTTGAAGCAATCTCTATGGTTGTATTAGGTGGTATATCTAGTGCTGGTGGAAAAGGTAACTTTATAGGCGCTATGATTTCCATATTTATAATAGGTTTACTAAGATATGGACTAGGACTCATTAATGTACCATCTCAAGTTATGCTTGTTATCATTGGAGCACTATTAATATTAGCTGTTCTAATGCCAAATTTAAATTTAGGAAAGCATTTCAAAAAAGGTAAAAAGAAAGAAGCATAATTGCTTATAAAAGTTAATATTTTAGCTTGCTATTATATAAGATTTTAGATATAAAAATGGGAAGGGGGAATACAAGAAGGTATTATATAATGTATTATTCACAATTTAAATCCTAAAATCTTATTTATAATATAAAACAACAAACAATTAAAGGGAGGAAATAAGATACTATGAAAAAGAGAATTATAGCTTTATTATTTGCAATAACTTTAATAAGTGCTTTATTAGTTGGATGTGGCGGAGATGACAAAGACGACACTAAAGAAACTGAAGCAGCACAAGAACAAACAGATAAAGAAGAGGTTACTGCAAACGGAGTAGAAGGAAAGAAAATAGCTATTATCGTTAAGAGTGCTGGTAATCCTTATAATACAAGACAAGAAAATGGTTTCCAAGAAATTGTTAGAGCTGCTGGAGCTGAAGTTATTGTAAAAGAACCAGAAAGCGCAACAGCTGAAGATCAAATCGTTATGATTAATGAATTAGTTGCACAACAAGTTGATGCAATCGCTATTGCTGGGAATGATACTGATGCACTTCAACCTGCATTACAAGAAGCAATGAATAAAGGAATTCAAGTTTTATCATTTGACTCATCTGTAAATGCTGAAAGTAGATTAGTGCATGTAAACCAAGCAGGTATTGACTTAATTGGTGGAGCTCTAATGGAAGCAGTTCTTGATATTACTGGTGGAGAAGGACAATTTGCTATTCTATCAGCAACAAGTCAAGCTACTAACCAAAATGCATGGATTGAAGCAATGCAAAAAGAAATGGATTCTGATGATAAATATGCTGGTCTTGAACTAGTTGAAATCGCTTATGGTGATGACGAATATCAAAAATCAGTTGACCAAACATTAGCTTTATTATCAAACTATCCTGATCTAAAATTAATATGTGCACCAACTACAGTAGGTATTATGGCTGCAGCTAAAGCACTTGAAGATCAAGGGGTTACTGATACTGTTAAACTTACAGGACTTGGATTACCATCAGAAATGGCTGACTACATTGGTACTGAAGATGGCAAATCAACACCTTACATGTATCTATGGAATCCAATTGAAATTGGTGCGTTAGCTGGACATACTGCTATAGCATTAGTTCAAGGAGACATCACAGGAGCAGAAGGTGAAACTTATAAAGCTGGAGATCTAGGCGAATATACAATCGTAGCAGCTGAAGATGGTGGAACAGAAGTTATCTTAGGCCCTCCATTTGAATTTAACTCTGATAATATTGATGAATGGAAAGAAGTATACTAATACATTCTTTACATGAACAATCTATATACCCACAAATTTGACATAGTTAAATAATGAGTTAGAAATGAGGGTTAATATGATAAAAGGTTTTAAAATGAAGGTTTTTAAAGGTCAAGAAAAAGAGTATGAAAAACGTCATAATGAACTTTGGCCTGAAATGAGAGACATGATACATGAATATGGTGGAAGTAATTACTCAATATTTCTTGATAAAGATACAAATATTTTGTTTGGTTATATAGAAATAGAAGATCCAGAGAAATGGAACAAAAGTGCTGAAACAGAGATTAATCGTAAATGGTGGGACTACATGGCAGACATAATGGAAACCAACCCTGACAACAGTCCTGTTGCAAAGGATTTAGACTTAGTTTTTCATTTAGAATAATTATGGAAAAACAATAATTTAAGACATTTGGCTGGTATTCTTTTCTACACTGTTTTACAGTGTATGGAGGGATACCAGCCTATTTTGTTGTTTTGGCGGTAATTTGAAATTTGCTAGCTGCCACCATGAACAAAAAAACCAAAAAAGTGACTAAACTGTAATAATTAAAGTCACTTAATTGTAATTCCCATTTGCTAAACTATATATAATATCAAAATCATTTAATTAAGGCACTAATTATGGCATAATTAGAACTACTAACTATCAAAGATTCCCTTAATATGAGTTAAGGACAAGTGTTCACTGAGCCATTTACAGGTAAGTAGCTCTTGGTGTCTTACAGGAGGAATATATGGAAATTTTAAGAGTTGAAAATCTTACGAAAACATACGGTAAGGGTGAAACTAGTGTTACCGCCCTAGATAATGTATCATTTACAGTAAACAAAGGTGAATTTGTAGCCATTATTGGGCCATCTGGTTCTGGTAAGTCCACACTACTTCATATTATAGGTGGGGTAGATTACCCTACGT
>CAZUDG010000026.1:11200-22068 GCA_964618775.1 uncultured Lachnospiraceae bacterium
GGTTCTGGTAAGTCCACACTACTTCATATTATAGGTGGGGTAGATTACCCTACGTCAGGAAAAGTGTTTGTGGAAGATACTGATATCTACAGCCTTGATGAATCACAACTTGCCATATTTAGACGTAGGCAGATTGGATTGATTTATCAATTTTACAATCTAATACCAGTTTTAAATTTAAAAGAAAACATCACATTGCCATTATTATTAGATGGCCGAGATGTAGACAAAGAATATTTAAATGAAATCATTAGTACTTTAGGATTATTAGAAAGGGAAAGTCACTTACCTAACGAGTTATCTGGGGGCCAACAACAAAGGGTATCTATAGGTCGAGCTCTAATTAACAGTCCAGCTCTTGTTCTTGCAGATGAACCTACAGGAAACCTTGATAGCCAAAACAGTGAAGAAATAATTAGTTTACTAAAACTATATAATCAAATGTATAATCAAACATTGCTGCTTATAACCCATGATGAAAGAATTGCACTTCAAGCAGACCGTATTATTAGCATTGAGGATGGTAAAATTGCTAGGGATGAGGTGATTAAAGCATGAAAAATATACAAGTAAATGCTTATGATGAGGTGATTATGCAGTGAACATAATGAATAAAACTACACTTAGAAGTCTAAAAAAGAACAAAACAAGGACTCTTGTTACCATTATTGGGATAATTTTGTCAGCAGCTATGCTTACTGCTGTTACAACATTTGCTTCAAGTATACAAAACTTTTTACTAGAATATGCTATTTCAATCTCTGGTGATTGGCATGGAAGGGTAGATGTTAGTAATTTAGATTACTATCAAGATATTGTAAATGATGAAAGAATTGATCAAGTTGGCCTAGTGGGAAATGATGGCTATTCATTATTAGAAGGAGGGATGAATGAATACAAACCTTATCTTTATATAATGGAGTTGAGCGACCAAGCAATTGAAATGTTGCCACTTAATTTGACTAAGGGAAGACTCCCCGAAAACTCAGATGAGCTGGTATTATCAAACCATATTCATGATAATGGTGGTGTAGAGTATAAGCTTGGTGAAACAATTGAACTTGAGCTAGGAAATCGAATAAGTGATGGATATGTACTAGACCAAAGCATTGCCTTTCTTAATGGACAAGAGGACTTAGATGAAAGCATCACAGCCCAAGATGGACCAGATGCCTTACACGAAGAATTTCAGGTAAATGGAACTAGAAAATTCACTATTGTAGGATTTTGTGAAAGACTTCATTATGATATTGAAGGTTTTTCTGCTCCAGGCTATAGTGTTTTTACAAGGATTGATGATGACCAATCTATTGCAAAGCTAGGCAATATTAACAATAATATTTCACTATATGTAAATCTCAAGAACCCATCGAAAATATATGACTTAACTAATGATTTATCAAAACAAGGACAAATTGACAGTTTTGCTTATAATGATGAAGTTCTAAGATATTACGGAGTTAGTAATATGGATGGATTTACAGCTGTTCTTTATGGGTTTTCAGCAATTATATTGACTCTAATAATAGTAGGAGGAGTATCATTAATTTACAACTCCTTTTCCATATCAATTAGTGAAAGAAGTAAACAATTTGGCCTCCTTTCAAGTGTTGGAGCAACAAGAAAACAACTAACAAACTCTGTATTGTTCGAGGCTTTAGCAATTGCTATAATTGGAATCCCGATTGGTATTCTCTCTGGAATTATTGGTATTGGAATAACCTTGAACCAATTAAAAGGCAATTTTGCCAGGATATTTGGAGAAGGAGTGAAAGCTGAACTAACCCTTCATGTATCAATGCTAGCAATAGTTGTGGCAATTATTTTAAGTTTAGTGACCATTTTGATTTCTGCTTATATTCCTGCTAAAAGAATAAGAAAACTCTCCACATTAGATGCAATTAGGCAAACTGCAGATATCAAGCTATCATCAAAGGATGTTAAAACATCTAAGATAACTAGGAAAATATACGGAATAGAGGGAGACCTGGCACTAAAAAACTTAAAACGCAATAAGAAAAGATATAGATCTACTGTTATATCTCTATTTATATCTGTCTTATTATTTATTAGTGCTTCTGCATTTTCAATGTATTTAACCGATGGGGTAGAAAATGTAATAGAAGACTATAACTTTGATTTAGCTTATAATGTTTTTGGAAGCGAGATTATGAGTGACGGTAAAATTCCAAGTGAATATATACAAGTGTACAAAAAAATGCAAGAAATAGACACAATTTCTGATTCTTCTCTTGTAAGAAGAACATATGGAAGTGCTCTGCTGGACAAGGAATTAATAAATCCGAATATTTATTCAAGTCTTGTAGAAGATGAAAGAATTAAGGATGGGGATGATTTTCCTACGAATATATCATTATTTAGTGTAGATCATGAAACATTTGCAAATTATTTGAATGAATTAAACATAGCAAAAGATACATTTGCTAATACAGATAGGGTTAGTGGAATTCTAGTAGATAAACAGCATTACTATGAAACTGGTGAAGAGCGTTATATAAATACTCAGCTTTTTAAAAGATTTTCCGGAATGAATATAAATGTCTCTTTTTATACAGATGAAGGCAAAGAAGTAGAGATACCCATATCAGTGGACCCACAAGCAGACCATGTGCCAATGGGCGTTGATGAATATTCTTATAATGATTCAATTATTATTATTGTAGATGAAGAGGTGATAAATAATACTGCGAGCAATTTGAATAAGGTGGATTGGAATAATCAATTCTTTATGTATTTTAAATCAGAAGATCCAAATGCTTCATTTAATGAGATGGAAAAGATCTTAGAGGATGAAAGCCTTTATACGGGACATATTTATAATGTAGCTAAAGAAGTAGAAGACAATAGAAATGTAATAACAATTATAAATGTATTTGCTTATGGTTTCATAATTCTTATGTCTTTTATAACAATTGCAAATGTGTTTAATACAATAACTACAAATATAAATTTACGTCGTAGAGAGTTTGCTATGTTAAAGTCTGTAGGTATGACAAGCCATGGATTCAATAAAATGCTAAATTTTGAATGTATATTTTATGGGTTAAAGGCATTGCTTTACGGTATTCCAGCATCTATAATAGTTACCTTCTTGATTCATCAGGTTATTATACAAGGAGTAACTACTGATTTCTACTTACCAATAAGAAGTATATTAATAAGTATATTTAGTGTGTTTATAGTGGTATTTATTAGTATGATGTACTCTATGAGGAAAGTAAGGAATGAAAATATAATTGATGCTCTTAAAAACGAGAATTTATAATAGTTTATGTGTGTTAAAATAAGAAATATGAACAAGACTCAGAACAGGAGGAGCATTCCCATGGATTATACAAAAGGTGGTCCCTTTCATGGTTATAAGTTGCTATTGGTGGAAGATGATAGCACCATAGTGGAAGGATTGGAATATTATTTGACAGAAGAAGGTTTTTTGCTAATTTGCTGTTATACTAAAGTGTCTGCCCTAGAAGTCCTTAGTAAACAGAAGTTTGACCTTGCCATTTTAGACATTTCACTACCAGATGGAAGTGGGTATGATTTGTGTAAAGAAATCAAAGAAACTAGTGAAACTCCTGTTATATTTCTAACTGCTAGGGATGATGAAGGTAGTACAGTAATGGGCCTTGATATGGGAGCTGATGATTATATTACCAAACCATTTAGAATTAGGGAACTTCACTCAAGAATCAAAAGTGTATTAAGAAGGTCTGGTAAAGGTAACTCAGCTAATGATACGGAAATTATGGAAGTTGAAGGTATCACAGTCAATCTAAGGGAAGCAAAAGTACTAAAGAATGGTGATGATATATATTTAACAGCATTAGAATACCGCTTGTTTCTTATATTATTGCACAACCAAGGACGTGTGCTCACTAGAGACCAGCTTTTGGAAAACATTTGGGATGTATCAGGGGATTTTGTAAATGATAACACACTGACTGTTTATATAAAAAGATTAAGAGACAAAGTTGAAGATGATCCACAGAACCCAACTATAATAAAGACTATAAGGGGTATGGGATATCAAGTATAGAAACACAGGGGGCATAGCAAATGTCCCTTGTCTTGTTTTAATGTTTAATAAAGGAGCAGGTTGCTATGTTATTAAGAAATAAAGAAATTAGACGTCTATTGAGATTAACAGTACTTATAATAATTGCTTTTTCAGTTATTGGATTATTTTTCTCATATCCAGTGGCATTATTATTCTTGCTTGAAGGGATTTTATTAAGTGGATTGTTTTTATTATTTACATTTTATCGTTATAAACAAATCCAGGAGATGTCTACATATCTAAGAAGAATTCGCCAGGGAAAGCATTCACTAGACATTAGAGATAATAAAGAAGGAGAGCTTAGTGTCTTAAAAAATGAAATATATAAGGTAACAAATATGCTTTCGGAATACAATGAACAATTAAAAGATGATAAAGCACTTTTAGCAGATCAAATGGCTGATATCTCACATCAATTAAAAACCCCTCTAACTTCCATGATGGTTATGACTGATTTACTTCAAGATGAAAACTTACCATCAGAAAAACGCAAACAATTCACCTCTAAGATATCATCTCAACTTAAGCGGATAGAATGGCTTGTTTCATCACTACTAACTGTTTCCAAGCTTGATACAGGTGTTATAGCAATGAAAAAAGAAAAAGTAGCTGCAGGTGATTTAATAGAACCATCTCTTGAGCCACTTTTGATTCCTCTAGAGATCCGAGAAATTACATATAATATAAGTGGTAGAAAAAATATTATCTATTGTGATAAATATTGGACGGAAGAAGCCATAATTAATATATTAAAAAACTGTATGGAACATACTAACAAAGGTGGCCATCTTGGAATATCAGCAAGTGACAACCCACTTTATTATGAAATTAAAATATGTGATACAGGAGTAGGAATAACAAAAGAAGATTTACCTCATGTATTCACAAGATTTTATCGTGGTAAAAACTCATCTAAAGATAGTGTTGGTATTGGCCTTTCTATGTCTAGAAGTATTATACAAAATCAAGGTGGAGATATTATTGTAGAGAGTGAAGTTGGTAAGGGAAGCACATTTTATATTAGATTATACAAATCAGTTGTTTAGGAATTGTAACCTTTTAAGCTGTTCTTATTCTCATACATCAGGTGCTCCGCATTGTTAAGTATATCGGTAATGTCTTAAAAGCTCATCGCATTTTGTGTGGCCATAATTATCATTTGTTTTCCATTTCTATATAAGAAAGATAGTATAATTCATTTTGATGGAGATAGGTGTACAAAGTTGGAAATTATTATATTAATGATGTTTTGGGAGAATTAAACAACTTATATATACCTAAATTGGGACATATTTGCTATAATAAATGTAATAAAGAAAAGATGAAATTATAAAACAAAATCTAAGTTACTATAGAATATCGAAAGGAAGATTAATTATATGAATAAAATTGTTGAAAGATTTAAGAGGTATATAGCCATTGATACAAGATCCAATGAAGCTAGCGAAACTTGTCCTAGCACACAAGGACAATTGAAATTAGGGGCCTTGTTAGTGGAAGAACTAAAGGATATAGGGATGAGTGAAATTAGGCAGGATGAAAATGGATATGTATATGCCACCCTCAAATCTAATATTGATAAAAAGGTTCCTACAATAGGATTTATTGCACATTTGGATACTAGTCCAGATTTAGATGGGAAATGTACAAATCCTAATATAATTAAGTATCAAGGTGGAGATATAAAGTTAAATGATCAATATAGCCTAACAGTAGGGGAATTTCCTATACTAAAGGACTTAGTAGGAAAAGAGCTTATGACCACAGATGGAACAAGCCTACTAGGTGCAGATGACAAGGCTGGAATTGCAGAAATTATGGATGCAATGGAGTATTTAATTCAAAACCCTGATATCAAGCACGGAGATATAAAAGTTGCTTTTACACCAGATGAAGAAATAGGTAGGGGGGCAGACTTGTTTGATGTGAAAGGTTTTGATGCAGACTTTGCCTATACACTTGATGGAGGTCACATAGGGGAATTAGAATATGAAAACTTTAATGGTGCAAGTGTAAAAATAGAAATTCAAGGTAAAAATGTTCATCCAGGTACAGCAAAGAATATAATGATTAATTCTATGCTTGTGGCTATGGAACTAGAAAGTATGCTTCCTGTCCATGAAAAGCCTGAATATACAGAAGGATATGAAGGGTTTTATCTATTAACTAAGCTTATCGGAAGTGTCGACCACTCTCTTATGGAATATATTATTAGGGATCACGATATGGATAAATTTGAAGCAAAAAAAGAATTTATTAGCAAATTGGTGGATTATTTAAATGGGAAATATGGTGATATTATTAATATGGAAATTAAAGATTCTTATTATAATATGAAAGAACAAATAGAGCCTCATATGGAAATTATATATCTTGCTAAAGAAGCTATGATAGAACTGGGAATTGAGCCTGTTATTACCCCTATTAGGGGAGGGACAGATGGATCAAGACTTTCCTATATGGGCCTACCTTGTCCAAACATTTTCACTGGAGGATATAATTTTCATGGAAGATTTGAATTCATTCCATTAGAATCTATGAAAAAGGCATCTCAGTTAATAGTAAAGATAGTAGAAAAGAATACTAGTAATGTAAGTGAAGTTATATAAAAGGACTTGATTTATCATGCTAAAGTGGTATAATGTTAGAGTATTATCTAACTAAAACCGGAGGAAATAAATTAATGATGAAGAAAATTATATCTTTACTTATGATGATAACTATGATTCTTGCTTTGGTTGCCTGTGGAAACAAGGGAGACGAAGAAACTGCTAGTCAACCTAAGACAGAAGACCAGTCCAAGACGGAAGAACAGTCCAAGGAAGAAGATAAATCCCAAGATGAAAGTGATTTGGCTTATGTAGAAGGAAATGGCAAGTTAATTATAGGTTACACCGACTATGCACCAATGAATTATACAGATGATAGTGGAACATTTACAGGTTTTGATACAGAACTTGCAACAATAGTTTGTGAAAAACTTGGTCTTGAGCCTGAATTTGTTGAGATTAACTGGGATACTAAAGAAGTAGAACTGAGTGCAAAGTCAATTGATACTATCTGGAATGGTCTTACAATCGACGAAGAACGTAAGGCAACTATGGAAATCACAAAGCCCTATCTAAAGAATGGCCAGGTAGTTGTTGTTAAGGAAGGAACTGAATATACTGATACTACATCCTTAATAGACAAGTCAGTAACAGCAGAACAAGGATCAGCAGGTGAAAAAACAATTGAAGCAGATGATAACTTAAAACAAGCAAGTTATGTAGCTAAGACCTTACAGACTGAGGCCTTAATGGAAGTAAAAGCTGGGACTGCAGATGCTGCTGTATTAGACTTAACCCTTGCAAATACAATGACTGGTGAAGGCACTAACTATGAGGATATTATAATAGTAGATGAATTAGCACAAGAGTTTTATGGAGTTGCTTTTAGAAAAGGTTCTGATATTTGTGAAGAAGTGAACAAGATTTTTGATGAACTTGTTAAAGATGGTACAATGGCTGCACTGGCTGAAAAGTACGAACTTGTATTGGCAGAATAAATTTGTCACATAGAAAATAGAGTAAGGACAGAGAGTAGATCTCTGTCCTATTCCTTGTAAATTGAAGCAATATATAAATTTGTATTAAGGTAGGATATATTATGAATGAGATACTTGTGATCGTTAGCCGACTATCGGGGAGTTTTTTATTAAATTGCAAACTATTTGCATTAACATTACTGTTTTCACTGCCATTAGGCTTAGTGATTTCTTTTGGTTCCATGAGCCGTTTTCGTCCTCTTCGTGGTTTAGTAAGGACGATTGTTTGGATTGTAAGAGGAACACCTTTAATGTTACAACTTATGGTGTTTTTTTTCGGGCCTGGTCTCTTGGGTTTGTCATTTTCATGGCCAAGTGGTGAGTCGGGACGGTTTGTTGCAGCGACAGTTGCCTTTGTAATCAACTATGCCTGTTATTTTTCAGAGATTTTTAGGGGTGGTATTGAAAGCATACCTAAAGGGCAGTATGAAGCTGGACAGGTATTAGGTATGACAAAAACTCAGATATTTTTCAAGGTAACGCTACTTCAGGTAGTGAAGCGTATTATGCCACCTGTAGGTAACGAGGTTATAACCTTGGTTAAGGATACATCTCTTGCTCGTATTATTGCTAATAAAGAGATAATTATGATGGCTGGAGAATACAGTAGTAAAGGATTAATTTGGCCGCTATTTGCTACAGGTATATATTTCCTAGTGTTTGTGGGAGTATTAACCTTGTTGCTAGACTGGTTAGAAAAGAAACTGAGTTATTTCCATGGCTAAAAGGAGGGGATTTCATGACAATCTTACAAGTAAAAAACATTGAGAAAAACTTTGGAAGTCTCCAAGTTTTGAAAGATATAGATTTTTCTTTAGAAAAAGGCGAGACAATCGCAATTATAGGATCTTCAGGAAGTGGAAAGACCACATTACTTAGGTGTCTTAACTTTTTAGAGCGACCTGACAAAGGAAGTATAATAGTTGATGATAAAGTGATTTTTGATGCAATGAATCCTGATACTCAAAAGGAAAGTGAAGTTAGAAAAAAACGCCTACATTTTGGTTTGGTTTTTCAAAACTTCAATCTATTTCCTCAATATACAGTCCTAAAGAATATTACTTTGGCAGCAGAACTCTTAGCTAAAGAGCGACCTGATTATAAAGAAGAAAAGAAAACTATCTTGAAAGAAATTGAGGAACAGGGTAAGAAGATTCTTGACCAGGTTGGCCTATCAGATAAGTTAGGCAATTATCCTCATATGATATCAGGAGGGCAGCAACAGCGCGTAGCTATTGCTCGTGCATTAGCCCTAGAACCAGATATTTTGTGTTTTGATGAACCGACTTCTGCCTTAGATCCTGAGCTAACAGGGGAAGTTCTAAAGGTAATCAGGAACTTAGCAGATTATAACACCACAATGATTATTGTGACACATGAGATGGACTTTGCCAGAGAAGTGGCAGACCGTATTATTTTTATGGATGAAGGTGTGATTGTGGAACAAGGACCTCCTGAGGAAGTGTTTGTTAATCCTAAGGAAGAGAGAACAAAGCAGTTTTTATCTAGGTATAATAAAGAATAAAATGTAATTACAAATATAAGGTTTCCAGTAACTAGAATAATCTTTTGAATCAAAAAGGGTTATTTCAAATTGCTGGGAACCTTTTTTGTATTTTACAGGATTATATATATAGATAAATATTTGCAAAATCAGACTTTTAATAGACACTAAGTGAAGCATCCATGAGCTAAAGTAAGCAAAATATGTAATTGTTATGTTTGCTCCAACGTGATAAAATAATGATAGTAGTAGGCTTGACTATGTATGGTGTTTAAAGTAAAAGATGTAATAAGAATTTCAATTTTATAAAAATGGAGGGAAACTATGGACACAATGGTTATAAATAGAGAAGATGTAGCGTTAATGATAATAGACATACAAGAGAAGTTAGTAGCAGTAATGAAAGACAGGGATAAAGTTATAAATAATAACATAATATTAATCAATGCGGCAAAGGAAATGAACTTCCCAATTATTTCAACAGAACAATATCCTAAGGGATTAGGGAGAACAGTTCCAGAGATACTTGATTTGATTGATGAAGAGAATGTTTATGCAAAAAACAGCTTCACAGCTTATACAGATCAAGTTAAGGAGCAACTTAAATCATTAGGGAAGAAAAAGGTGTTGATTACTGGCATGGAAACCCATATATGTGTTTTTCAGACAGTTAGAGACCTAATTAATGATGGCTATGAAGTATTTTTAGTAAAAGATGCCGTGGCTTCACGAACTAAAGCTAATTTCTTAAATGGCCTAGATTTAATGAAGTCTCTTGGAGCAATAATAACAAATACTGAAACTACAGTCTTTGACTTGTTAAAAATCTCAGGTACAGCTGAGTTTAAGGTTATGTCAAAGCTTATTAAATAGAATTTATTAAGAAAAACAAACCATATAAACATACAAAGAGGTAAATTTAATCTATCAAACTGACAGATTAATATATACTGTTACATTAAAAAAAGGAGAAAAACAATGAAATTTATTTCATGGAATATTGATTCATTAAATGCAGCATTAACATCAGATTCAGCACGAGCTATATTATCCCGAGATGTACTAAGGACCATCATAGGACATAATCCAGATATTATAGCCATACAGGAAACCAAGTTACCAGCAAAGGGCCCTACAAAGAAACATTTAGAAATTTTAGGAGATAAGTTTTCTGAGTATAAAATTGCTTGGAATAGCTCAGTAGAACCAGCTCGTAAGGGTTATGCAGGAACTATGTTTTTATATAAGAAGGATTTAAAACCATCAGTTACATATCCAATACTTGATGCACCAAGTACAATGGATGCTGAAGGTAGAATTATAACGTTAGAGTTTGATGATTTTTACTTAACCCAGGTTTACACTCCTAATGCAGGGGATGGTTTGAGTAGGTTAGAAGAGCGCCAAATATGGGATATAAAATACGCAGATTATCTAGCAGAGCTTGATGAAGATAAGTATGTTATTGCAACAGGGGATTTCAACGTAGCCCATAAAGAAATAGACTTAGCTCATCCAGATAATAACCGTCGTTCAGCAGGTTTTACTGATGAAGAGCGTGAAGGTTTCACAAATCTCTTGGCAAAAGGCTTTACTGATACATTTCGCCATATTCATGGTGATGTGGAAGGTGTTTATACCTGGTGGGCTCAGAGGGTTAAAACAAGTAAAATCAACAATTCTGGCTGGAGAATTGATTA
>CAZUDG010000027.1:0-1102 GCA_964618775.1 uncultured Lachnospiraceae bacterium
TTCAAGTCCATAATTTAATACTTCCCGTCTGTTGATTCAAAATGAGTAGGTGCATCTTGCTAGTAAATAATAGTAAAAAAGTACACAAGAACTATTATATACTATTTAACAATAATTTTGAACAAATTGTAAGATAAAAGATATAAAGTTTTATTATCATAATATCAATGCTAATTAAATATTGATAAAAGATTGATAAAATATCTACTTTTTCTATTTGCTTTTGAAGTAATATATTTCATGCTATAATAAAAACACAGACTTAAGCCTAATATTACAGACGAAACTGTTTATAATATTTAAGAAAGGTAGGGGACACATAATGAAAGAGATAATTGTAAAATCACAAAGACAAGATGGAATTACAGATGATGAGTTAAAAGATATATTGAAAGAATCCTTGGAACAGCAAAACAAAGAATTAAAGAAGGTTCTATTAATTCCACCTGATTACACAAGACTATATTCAGGTGCAGGCAAGATTGTAGGATTATATTATGATATTTTAAAAGAAAAGAGTCAGGTTGATATTTTGCCAGCATTAGGAACACACCAGCCAATGTCAGATGAAGAAATGAGAGACTTCTTTGGTGAAGACGTACCTTTAGATAATGTTATAGTTCATAATTGGAGAACTGATGTAGTAAAAATTGGAGAAGTTCCAAAAGAATATGTAAGTGAAATTACCGAAGGCATAGTAAATAATAGTATAGATGTAGAGTTAAACAAGCATTTATTAGACCCCTCTTATGACTTAATTATATCTATTGGTCAAGTTGTACCTCATGAAGTAGTGGGTATGGCTAACTATAGTAAGAATATATTTGTTGGTTGTGGTGGTAGCAGTATGATTAATCAGTCCCATATGGTAGGAGCATTTTATGGCTTAGAGAGGATTATGGGCAAAGACCACACGCCAGTAAGAAAGATTTTTGATTATGCTGAGTCTTTAATTCAAGATATGCCTTTAATGTATGTTTTAACGGTAACGACTAATACAGATGATCATACTAATATTCATGGAGTATTTGCAGGAAGAGAAAGAAATATTTTCGAAGAGGCTGTAGCCCTAAGTCAAGAGAAGAATATTATATTTTTAGAT
>CAZUDG010000027.1:1202-5651 GCA_964618775.1 uncultured Lachnospiraceae bacterium
AATATTACTAAAGAAGAAATTGAAAGTGTAAACTTTAAATATATGTCATATGAAGAAGCAATAAAAATATATAACCCCGAAGAACTTGTAGATGGTTATAATACACTAGCAAATGGTGAGGAAATTTACTATATTAGTAACCCGGCGCTAGGACTATGGTCATCAAGGGATAGATTTTAATTATTATTCTAGTTCATAACTTATACGAATAGGGGGAAGGCAATGTTAATATTGGCATTAGAATCAAGTACAACATCTGCTAAGGCTATGCTATATAGCACTACAGATGGAGTACTTGATATTAAAACTAAAGAATATCTTCCAGAACATAACGATGTTAAAACCCAGGACCCAGACGGAGTGTTTATGGAAACTGTGGAGCTTGGCAAAGCAGTAGCTGATAACCATGAAATTGATTGTATTGTCCTTGGTGGGGCTTGGCATAGCGTGTTTTTATGTGATAAGGACATGAAACCTCAGACAAAAGTATTTAGCTGGGCAAATACTAGCGCCGCTAAGATAGCTGATTCAATTAGAGAGAACAAGGAAGATGTTCTAAATTTTTATAAAACCACAGGTTGTATGGTAAATGCTATTTATCCTGCATTTAAGTTAATGTACTTTAAAGAGCAAGGGTACAATTTAGAGGATTATTATATATTTGGGCAAGGCAGCTATAATACCTACCGCTTAACCGGAAGAAGAGTGGTTACTGATTCTATGGCTTCAGGTAGCGGATTATTAAATATTCATACAAAGAAATATGAACCATCAATATTGGAGCAAATAGGAATTAAAGAGGACCAACTATGTGAAATTATCACTTATAGGGACACTCTGCCTTTATCAAAGGTAGGAGCAGAGCTTCTTGGACTAAAAGAAGGAATTCCAGTAATATCTCCTTGTGCAGATGGGGCTCTTAATCAAGTAGGAGCAGGAGCCTTAGAAGAGGGAATCATGACCTTTTCTGTTGGCACTAGTGCAGCAATCCGTTTGTCAACAGATAGGCCAATAATTCCAGATGAACCAAGTACTTGGTGTTATCTATCTCCAGTAATGTGGCTTTCTGGTGCTGCTACTTCTGGCGCAACTAATTGTATTGATTGGTTTAAGGATAACTTCTATGATATTAGTTTTGCAGAAATTGAGGAAAACAGCCAAGATATTGATGATACACCAGTCTTTTTACCCTTCTTGTTCGGTGAGCGTTGTCCAGGATGGGAAGATGGTAAAAGAGGAGGGTTTGTTGCTATAGAACCTCATTACACCAATGTAGAGTTTTACCAGGCAATTCAAGAAGGGATTCTATTTAATGTATACCAGTGTTATGAGGTATTAACAAAACTCAATGGAAAGCCTAAGAAGATTATGTTGTCAGGTGGTATTCTAAAGTCTAAGTATTGGACTCAGATGTGTGCAGATATATTCCAAGCAGAGATGGAAACCCCAGAGATGGATCAGGCTTCTTTAATGGGGGCAATTGTATTAGCATCTGAGCAGGTAGGGGCTATTTCTGACCCTAGAGAATTCAAATTTCCAGAGGGAGAGATAATCAAACCAAATCCTGATAAAGCTGATTTTTACAAAAAGAAATATGAAAAATATTTATACTGGTATAATAGAATAAGCAATTAATTAGGGTAGCATTTACACTAATAATCTTTTCAAAAAAACTGATATAATTGAAACATATAGAATTAAGTATTATACTAAGAAATATAAAGTTCTGAAATACACTTTAATATTTTAATGTCATTTTAACAATGAAAAGGAGAAATTATATGAGTAAACAAAAAATTGGTGTAATTGGACTTGCTGTTATGGGTAAAAACCTAGCTCTTAATATTGCTGAGCATGGCTTTCCTGTATCTGTATACAACAGATCACCACAAAAAACAGAAGAACTCTTAAGTGAGACAGAATTTAATAATGTAGTGGGGGCTTATTCTTTAGAGGAATTTGTAAACTCATTAGAACAACCTAGAAAAATTATATTAATGGTAAAGGCTGGCAACCCTGTTGATGATACAATAGAACAGTTGCTTCCATACTTATCACAAGGTGATGTTATAATTGATGGTGGAAACTCATACTATAAAGACTCCATTCGCAGAAGTAAAGAATTAGAAGCAAAAGGATATAACTTTATTGGAACTGGTATTTCAGGTGGAGAAGAAGGGGCGAGAAAAGGACCTTCAATAATGCCTGGAGGAAGTAAGGAATCTTATAAATTAGTAGAAGATGTATTAACTTCTATATCTGCAAAAGTAGATGGTGACCCTTGCTGTACACATATTGGAACTGATGGAGCGGGACATTTCGTTAAAATGGTTCATAACGGTATTGAATATGCAGATATGCAATTAATTTGTGAAGCTTATTACATTATGAAGGAATTACTTCATATGGAGCCAGAAGAACTTCACCAAGTATTTAGTGAGTGGAACGAAGGTGAATTGGATAGTTATTTAATAGAAATAACTGCTGATATCTTTGCTAAAAAAGATGATAAAACTGACAACTATTTAGTTGACATGATATTAGATACTGCTGGCCAAAAAGGTACAGGCAAATGGACTAGTGAAGTTGCTCTTGATCTTGGTGTACCAATTCCAAGTATAACTGAAGCGGTATTCTCTCGTTATTTATCTGCAATGAAAGATGAAAGAGTTCAGGCATCAGAGATACTATCAGGACCAAGGGAAACTAATGTTGCAATAAAAGATAAAAAAGTATTTGTTGAAGCAATAAGAAAAGCCCTATATGCTAGTAAAATATGTGCCTATGCACAAGGCTTTGATTTAATGTTACGAGCTAAAGAAGAACATAATTGGGAACTTAACCTAGGTGAAATTGCAAAAATCTTCCGTGGTGGATGTATTATTAGAGCAAGGTTCTTAAATAAGATTTATGATGCATATGAGAGAAACGAAAACTTAGCAAATCTATTATTAGATGATTATTTTAAAGATATAGTAGAAAATTATCAATCTGCATGGAGAGAGGTTATTGCTGTTGCTATTAATGCAGGCATTCCTATTCCAGCATTTACAAGTGCAATATCTTATTATGATGGATATCGTAGAGCTGTACTTCCAGCAAACTTACTTCAAGCACAAAGAGATTACTTTGGCGCTCATACCTATGAAAGAGTAGACGAAGAAGGATTTTTCCATACTGAGTGGCAAGAATAATTAATATAAAAAGTATAGATTGAAAAACTAAAAAGCTCCCCCTATAGTAGACACCTAATGTGAGAACGGTTTACTATATGGGGAGCCTTTTAATAAATGACTAATCTACAAGTCTAATTCAAGCAAAAACTCCACAAGCTTAGTATTGTTGTCTGGATCCATAAAACAAAAGCGTATAAACTTATCATCTAAGAATGGGAATGATGAGCAATCTCTTATCATAAAACCCTTCTTGATAGCCGCTTCAAATACCTGGTCTGAGGTAACTTTATGCTTAATTATTTCAAGAAGAATGAAGTTAGCTGTAGGCAGATATGTTTTGAAGTTTTTGGAGGAGCTTAATATTTTATATATACGGTCTCTTTCATTTTTAATCAAGGTTTTAGTATCATTAATATATTGGTTATCCGTGAACATAATTTCTCCAGCAATTGCGGCAAGAGAATTAATTGTCCAAGGATTTTTTCTCCCATTGATCTCCTTAAGCAAACTCCTATTACCACAAATACCATATCCCAGCCTTAAACCAGGTGCTGCAAAAAACTTTGATATACCACGAAGGACAATAAGGTTATTATAGTATTTAGTTAGTGGCACTAAAGAAACTTGATATATATCTTCTACAAACTCAACATAAGTTTCATCTACCATACAAAGAATATCCCTTTGTTTGCACATATCAAGAATCTTCCTCATCTCAGGTATTTTAATTGCAGTAGAGGTAGGATTATTAGGGTTGCATATTACAAGTAAATCAAAATCATGAGTTAAAAAGCTTGCCAACTCATCAATATTCAGCCTAAACAAGTCCTCCTTTTTAAGAGGAAAATATCTAGTAGACCCACCTATTAAAGCAATCTCTCTTTCATATTCAGAATAAGTAGGCCCTATTATACAGGCCTTCTTAGGCTTCTTGATTTGTATAATCAATGAAATTAACTCTGTAGACCCATTTCCAACAAATATATTATCTATATTAATATCCACATAATTAGCCAAGCTTTGCCTTAAGCCAGTATAATCCCGGTCAGGATAAGTACTAATTACATCTATATTGTCAGCCAGAGAAGCCCGAAGTTTTGGTGAAATACCAAGAGGATTAACATTAGCTGCAAAGTTTACAATATCTTCCTTATCAACCCCAAAAGACTCTTCTATAGCCTCAAGATCACTACCATGAAATTGTTTTTTTATTTTCGACATAACATCTCCCTTTCTTTCTCTATAACTTAATTAACTTATTGCAAAACACACT
>CAZUDG010000027.1:5751-21984 GCA_964618775.1 uncultured Lachnospiraceae bacterium
CCCCACCAGTAGGAAGCTGACATAAGAATATAATAAGGGTGACTTTTGTGACCCTTAACAACGGAACCCTTATTATATTCTTATGTCAGCTTCCGGCTTGATAAGGATGACTTTTATGCCCCCAACAACGGAACCCTTATTATGTCTTTATGCCAGCTTCCGATTCGATAAGAATGATAAGATTCCTGCTTGAATGTTATTTTTTTACACTTATATTGATAAACCCTGTCGATTAGTGTTATAATTGTCTTAATTGTAAACATAAACCATGCCACATGCAAGAAAACTTTACATTGTTGAGGTGAATGACTTGAAAGAAATGATTACCAGCTTCTATAAAGGAGATTTTACATACGAAAGGGCCAAGCTTTTATTCTCTGAAACAGATATAGAATTTAGTGTTTCAGCTGGGAGTATTTACAATGGTCATTTTACAATATCTAAGGATGCTAACACCAAGGCAAAAGGTGTTTTAGCCTCTTCGTGTCCTCTTCTTAAAATAGTCAAAAAAGAATTTTACGGCCTTAATTCACGAATTGAATATAATTTTGATGCTAGATTTTTAGAGCCTAATGATACTTTGAATGAACATATTAAGATCATTTCTGATTGTGGAGAGTACCTCATTAATGTATGTATAAATATAGTTAGACCATATTTTAATAGTAAAATAGGTAAAGTAATGGACTTAACCAGGTTTACTTACCTGGCTAGATATAATTGGGATCAAGCAGTCCAAATATTTACATCAAAGGAATTTCCAGATTATATTCTTGCTAATGATGAAAACTATAGCTTTATAAGGAAGTATTTATTAAAAAGTAAATCAATGAATCATGCCCTTGAAGAATTTTTAGTTGCTGTAAATCAAAAACTTCCAATTAAAATTAGTATTAGTAAAAGTAAGCTAAATTATGATATGGAAAATGAACCAATTGCAGATAAAGTTATTATAGCAATGGAAAACTGGGGATATATTGACATAGATATTAGTGCAGATTCGCCATTTATAAAACTTGAAAGGGATTCAATAACTAGTGAATCTTTTTATGGTAATAGTTATTTCTTGGAATTTATAATAGATCCAAGTAAAATGCATAAAGGCAACAACTATGGAAGAATTTATATAAAGACAACTTCTGAAACTTTAGTTATTGAAGTAAAGGCAGCTATAAATGATCCCATTCAAAAAGAAAACATAAAAAGTTCAATAGAATTAAAAACTTATGATATAAGTTTAGTAAGGAATTACATAGATTATCGGTTAGATAATATTTCCAAGGAAAGATATATAAACAAGGTAAATCAAATATTTTCTGGAATAAAAGAATTAAAGGATAAAGAAAAAGCATCCTTAGTTTCTGATTATTCTGTGCTGTTTTTGGTTCAATTATCAATATTAAATTACCAAGAAGAAAAAGGCAAAAGGCTAATAGACAAGCTAGAGCCCCAATCGAGGCAGTGGAAGCAAAATAATCCTTCATTATATTGGGCATTTATGGCTTTAAAAGCTGTTTACTCTAAAGAGGGTGAATCTAAAAAGATTATTAATACTATGGAAAAACATTATTTCGGGCAAGGAAGGGACAATTGGAATCTACTCCTTTATTTAATGTACTTAGATTCAAAGTATAAGGAAGATAGAATCTTATCTTTAAATGAAATAAAAAATCATTTTTCCCATGATGTTTCAAGCCCATATTTATACCTAGAAGCCCTAAAGATATTTAATGATGACCCAAGATGTTTAGTAAAGCTTAGTCAATTTGAAATACAAATAATTCATTTTGGAATTAAGGTAAATGCTGTATCTAGAGAGCTTGCTAATCAGTATGTATACTTGGCAGGTAAGCTTAAACAGTATAATCAGCTTGTCTTTGAGGATTTAGCACAACTTTATGGACAGTATCCAAGTATAGAAGTTTTAAATGCAATATGTAGTCTGTTAATAAAGGGTAACAAACGTAGCAACAAATATTTTCCATGGTTCAATATTGGAGTTTCAGCTAATCTAAGGATTGCTGAATTATATGAATATTTTATGTATTCAATAGATGAAGAAAAGGACCAGGTATTACCACAAAACTTGCTATATTATTTTGCATATAGTAGGACCTTAAATGTGGAAAAGACATCATATCTATATGCTTATGTAATTAATAATAAAGATAATATTCCTGAAACCTATAAAACATACTTGCCGATTATAGAGAAGTTTGCCAAAGAACAATTAAAGCTAGGAGTGATAAATACAGGACTTTCTGTTATTTACAAAGGACTCTTATTAAATAACAATATTGGCGATGATAGTAAAATTTTATTGTGGAATGTAGTCTTTAGATATGATATAGAATGTGATAATCCTAATATTAAAGGTGTTATTGTAGCCCATCGGGAATTTGAAAAGGAAAGTTATACCCCCCTTAATAAGGGACAGGTTCAAATTGATGTATATAACAGCAGTGGAGAGATTTTCTTTATGGATAGCAATGATAATCTCTATTATAGTGAACTTAAACAGACTAAAAAACCATTGCTTGATATGGCTGCAAGCAATTTAGACAAACTAACTGTTAGTGACCATAGTCCCATTTCCCTTGTTTACACAGCCAAAAATATTCAAAAGGATAAGTTAAATAGTAACAAGGAAGTTAAATTAACAGGTCAAACTCTAGCTCTTACCAATATATCAAGAGAGTTTTATGAGCAAAACTTGCTGGCCATTATTTCCTATTATAATAATAAGGTAAATATAAACAATCAAGAACTTCTTATCCTTGATAAGTATCTAATGATGCTTGATTATATACCAAAGAAATGTGAAGATAAATATAAATACATAGACTTATTAATAGATAGAAAGTTCTATGACAAAGCTTATAAGGAAATAAGCAAATATGGATATGAAGGTGTGGATGAAGGAAGGCTATATATATTGTCTACCCAGTTAATAAAGGATTCTTTATCAAAAGAGCAAGAAGATGACACATTACTAGCCTTATCTTATTATTGTCTTACAAAAGGCAAGCACAATCAATATATATTAAAATATTTAACTGATTACTATCAGGGCAACCTAGAAGACCTATACGAAATAATAAAAGTATCAGAAACTTATAATCTTGATTCTAGAAAGTTGGATATAAAATTTTTGACTCAAGTACTTTTCACCCAGTCAAGGCCAGCTGAAAGTTATAATATATATAAGAGCTTTACTAGAAAGGGTATAAAGTCCATTTTAGCCAAAGCATTTATTAATTATCAAGCTTATGAATATTTGGTGAGAGACTATGAAATCGATGAAAGATTCTTTGAAAGTATGGAATTGCTAGTAAAGACAGAGAAAAATGACTATTGCATACTAGCCTTGTTAAAACATTATGCTAGACAAGAATCCCTACAAGAAAATCAAATTAAATTTGTTCATAGATTTTTAGAAGAATATATTAAAAAGGGTATAGTCCTAGCTTTTTTTAAGAAGTTTAAGAATTATATTCTAATGCCTTATGACTTTATTCATCAAACCTTTGTAGACGTGAAAGGGGACTCTAATAGCAAGGTGACAATTTCTTATAAATATTTTGATGAGGATGAACCCTTAGAAGAGTATTCCCTTACTAGCATAGAAATGGATCGTGTTTTTTCTGGGATTTTTACAAGTAAGTTCCTATTATTTTATAATCAAAGCATAAAGTATTCTATTGTAATAGAGGATTACCAAGGAAATGCTCACAAATCTGAAGAAAAAATACTTCAATCAGATCAAGAATCTGAGCTATATGAAGAAAACCTATATAACCAGATAAACCTTATGAAGATTGCTAAAGATTCAGAAGATAAGGATAGGTTTATAGATAGCTTTGATAAAATTCAAAAATCTGATTATATAATCAATAAAGTTTTTAAGCCATTATAAAACCAACAACATGTTATCTGCAAACTTTAATTGTAGCTGAGCTGGTGTTATAGAAATTCTAAAACGTTAATAGACTGGAGGAGACTTATGAAAGATAGGGATTTGATACTTGGGTTTGAAATTAGAGATGATTATTCTCAGCTAAGTTATACCTTCAATCTATTAGAAGAGCCAGAATCTATATCAAAAAACGAAGATGAAGAACAATTCTTGATTCCTAGTGTGGTTGGTTTAAAAAAAGACTCCAAACAGTGGGTTTTTGGGGAAGAAGCCTTAGACTTACAGAAAAAAGGTCAAGCCCAAGTTATTACTAATTTACTAGATAAGATAATTAAAGATCACAGGATTAAAATCTATGGACAGCTTTATGAACCAACATATTTAATAGAAAGATTCATTTATAAAATATTAATGGAATTGAAATTTAAATGGCCTGATCAATCAATAAAACAAATGGTAGTTACCACTAATAAAACTAATCCAGAAGTATCAAATGCTTTATATGAAGCCTTAAAGAATTTAGGAATTGATAGAGATAGGGCACGGATTATAAGCTATCCTAGCTCTTATTTAGCTTATATACTTGTCCAAGATAAAGAAATATGGATGAATGATGTTGCCTTGTTTGACTTTGGGGAAGATGGTTTTACTTACTTTCAACTATCCCTTGAAAAAAGAAGACTACCCCATATAGCTAAGGTTAGGTCAAAAGATTACTCTGATATGGTCAACTATGATGAATTTAGTAAATCAAATAAAAGTGATAACTTTGAATATCTTTTAGAAAACATTATAAATGATGCCTTATATATGCAGATAGTATCATCTATTTACTTCACAGGTAAGGGTTTTATAGAGGGTATAGCCGCCCAAACCATCAAAAAGATAAGTAAAGGTAGACGGATATTTATTGGACAAAACCTTTACTGTAAGGGAGCTTGCTATTTTGCAGGTCAACTTGCTGGAGGAGACAAGTTAGATAATTTTGTATTCTTACTAGAAGACACTGCTCATTACAGTGTGAGGGTAATAGCTTATGATAATGATAGGCAGACAGAAATTCAGCTTAATGAATTAGGTTATTCTATTTATGAACCCCCTAAAAAGTTGGATTTAATAATAGATGATGAAGAAAAACTAAGATACCAAGTAATAGATAAACAAGGCCTAGCAGTTCTAGAAGATACTATTGTCCTAGATGATTTACCTAATCGTCCTTCAAAGACAAGCAGGATTGAGGTTGGACTTGTCCTTATCAGTAGTTCTAGATTTAAAATAAAAATCAAGGACAAGGGTTTTGGAGAACTTTATCCAGCTACAGATAAGACATGGGAAAAAGAGGTGGTAATTCATGGGTAAATTAATTCTTTGCCGTGGTTCATATGCAAGAAGCCCATATTATATGGATATTGGTGATGTTAACATATACTCAATAGAAGAACTATGCTTTTATATAGTAGACCATCTTGATTTAATAATTGAAATCAATCTTAGTAAGAGCCTTATTAATTGGATAAAGAATGAGCTAGGTTTGGAAGAATTAGCAGACAATCTTCATAAATTAAAAGACGATAATGCAAACAATAAAACATTAATACTTACCATACTAAATGCTTGTAATTATTATAATGGTGGGCAAAAATATCAAATAGCAAAAGAAATTGATGAGCTAGAAAACTTACCAATAATTCAAAGAAGAATTAAGAAGGCAAATCATTTCCTAGCTGCCAAAAAATATAAAGAAGCTGAAAGAAGTTATGAAAGTCTACTTGATATTCACATAAAACCGAGTTCATCTAGGGACTTATCTAGTGGATTATCTGTAAAGGAATATGCCCAGGTTCTTCATAACTTAGGAATTGCAAAGATTTACACTGTGGGAATTACACAAGCCTCTGCATTTTTTAAACAAGCCTATGAAAGAAATCAGGAAAAAGAATCTTTGAAGCAATACTTATTAGCGCTAAAATTAAGCAAACAAGAGGACTTGTTTGAAGAGGCATTGGTTAGATATAATATAAGTAATGATTTTATAGCTGGGCTATATGATGAATACAAAGATTATATAAAAGATTATGAAGCAAGTGAACAATATAATAAGCTTTTACAACTACAAGAACTCCAATATAAAGATGAACAAGAGTTTTACCAAAAGGCTTATGATATTACTAAAGATATTGAACAAAAGTACAGAAGATATATGGATGTGAACAGTTAGTTATGGAAAGTTTAAAAACAATGTAATAGTAATTCAATATAAAGGGACTTAAACAACATTTGCTCTTGACATAGAAGGAATGTTTGCATAAAATTGTACTTAGTATAAAATGAAAAATGTTGTGATAGAGAGTAGTAAGCAAGTACTACTAACAGAGAGGATAGCTCTAGGCTGTAAAGTTATCTTAGATAAGGCTTGCCCAAGTAGCTCTTGAACAGTATATCTGAATATAATGAAAGTCATACATAGCAAGTATCTTATTTCTACTAAGATTAGGAAGTTTATGTATTGACATATGATATAAGTAGGATATAACGGGTTGCTACGTTAAAGGCTTTAGAGATAACGATAATAAATTATGTTGTATAGATAAGCCTGTTAATTTTAGGGATTATTTATATATAAACATATTAAGCGTTATAAATTAAGGTGGTAACACGGTTCCTCGTCCTTTTGGCGAAGAGCCGTATTTTTATTTAGAAAAACATATAAAAAACATATCAAAGATCTATATTAATATTATAAAATTGTAATAAGATTAGCTTAAATTATAAAAACCAATGAAAATGAAGGAGATTAAGAATGAAAAAGGAATTAGCAAAGACCTATGATCCAAAGGATATAGAAGATAGGCTTTATGATAAGTGGTTAGATAAGAAGTATTTTCATGCAGAGGTAGATGAAAGTAAAGAGCCATTTACAATAGTAATACCTCCTCCAAATATTACTGGTCAGTTGCACATGGGACATGCTCTTGACAATACCATGCAGGATATATTAATTCGTTTTAAGAGAATGCAAGGATATAATGCTTTGTGGCAACCAGGTACTGACCACGCAAGTATTGCAACTGAGGTTAAGATAATTGAACAACTAAAAACTGAAGGAATAGACAAGGAAAACCTTGGTAGAGATAGGTTTTTAGAAAGAGCCTGGGAATGGAAAGAAGAATATGGTGGGCAAATCATTAATCAACTAAAGAAGCTTGGGTCTTCTTGTGATTGGGATAGAGAAAGATTCACCATGGATGAAGGAAGCAATCAAGCT
The DNA here is from genome assembly GCA_964618775.1 of uncultured Lachnospiraceae bacterium. GTDB lineage: Bacteria > Bacillota > Clostridia > Lachnospirales > Lachnospiraceae > JAAYRG01. The sequence continues at coordinate 12,933 of CAZUDG010000027.1, forward strand.
GTAATGGAAGCATTTATTCATCTTTATGAAAAGGGATACTTATATAAGGGCTCAAGGATTATTAACTGGTGTCCAGTGTGTGAAACTACTATATCCGATGCAGAAGTAGAATATGAAGAGAAAGCGGGACATTTTTGGCATATTAGGTATCCAATTGTTGGAACAGATGAATATATAGAAGTAGCAACGACAAGACCTGAAACTATGCTAGGTGATACTGCAATTGCAGTAAATCCAGATGATGAAAGATATAAAGACTTAGTTGGTAAGAATGTAATTTTACCTCTTGTTAATAAAGAAATCCCTATTGTTGCTGATGATTATGTTGATAGTGAGTTTGGTACTGGTGCAGTTAAAATAACTCCTGCCCATGACCCTAATGACTTTGAAGTAGGAAAGAGACATAACCTAGCAGAAGTTAATATTATGAATGATGATGCAAGTATTAATAATAATGGTGGTAAATATGAAGGCATGGATCGTTATGATGCAAGAGCGGCTATTGTAAAGGATTTAGAAAATGAAGGCTATCTTGTTAAAATTACTGACCACAGCCATAATGTTGGCTTGCATGATAGATGTGACACAACAGTAGAGCCTCTTATCAAGCAACAATGGTTTGTAAAAATGGATGATTTAATCAAGCCTGCCATAGAAGGGGTTAAATCTGGAGAAATAGAATTTGTTCCTAAACATTTTGAAAAGACTTACTTTAATTGGACTGACAATATTAGGGACTGGTGTATATCCCGTCAACTTTGGTGGGGACATCGTATACCTGCTTATTACTGTGATACTTGTGGTGAAATTGTAGTAGACAGAGAAAGGCCTGATGTTTGTCCTACTTGTGGTGGCGTTAAATTCACACAAGATAATGACACATTAGATACTTGGTTTAGTTCAGCATTATGGCCATTTTCTACCCTTGGTTGGCCAAAAGAGACCGAAGATTTAGAGTATTTCTATCCAACTGATGTATTAGTTACAGGTTATGATATTATCTTCTTTTGGGTGGTTCGTATGGTGTTTTCAGGATATGAATATACCGGCAAAGCGCCATTTAGTAAGGTATTAATCCATGGTTTAGTAAGGGATGGGCAAGGACGTAAGATGAGTAAGTCCCTTGGTAATGGTATTGACCCCCTAGAAGTAATAGATAAATACGGTGCAGATGCACTACGCTTTACTCTAACAACGGGGAATGCCCCTGGTAATGATATGCGTTTTTACTGGGAACAAGTAGAGGCTAGTAGAAACTTTGCTAATAAAATATGGAATGCTTCTCGTTTTATTATGATGAACATTGAAAAAAGTGACTCCAACTGGAAATTTGATGAATCTAAGTTTACTGATGCAGATAAATGGATCCTATCAAAGACCAATACCATTATCAAGGAAGTAACAGAGAATCTAGAGAAGTTTGAACTTGGTGTTGCAGCCAGCAAAGCCCTGGAGTTTGTATGGGAAGAATTCTGTGACTGGTATATTGAGATGGTAAAGCCAAGACTATATAGTGATACAGATGATAGCAAGGATGCTGCTATATGGACCCTAAAATATGTATTAAACACATCACTAAAACTACTTCACCCATATATGCCATTCATAACGGATGAAATATACACTACATTAAAAGAAGCAGAAGGTGTGAGTACACAAGACTTATCAATTATGGTATCAGATTGGCCAGTATATAATAAAGAATATGATTTTAAAAAAGAAGAAAATGCAGTTGAAATAATTAAAAATGCAGTTAAAGAAATAAGAAATACTAGAAGTGAAATGAATGTTCCCCCAAGTAAAAAAACATTAGTTTATATTGTATCTGAAGATGAATCAATGAGACATATATTTGCGGACAATAAGGTGTTTTTCGCAACTCTAGGATATGCTACAGAGGTACATGTTCAAGGAGATAAGGAAAGTATAGATGATGATTTTGTATCTGTAGTTATTCCTAAAGCGACTATATACATTCCTTTTTCAGAGTTAGTAGACTCTAAGAAAGAAATTGAGAGATTAGAAAAAGAGAAAAAGAAATTAGAAGGGGAGCTAAAAAGGGTAAACGGCATGCTGAGCAATGAGAAGTTTGTGTCAAAAGCTCCACCAGCAAAGATAGAAGAAGAAAAGGCTAAAAAAGAAAAATATACTGATATGATGAAGCAAGTACTGGAAAGATTAGAATATTTCAAGAAATAAATTAGGTCATGTAGAAATATGAGATATTGAATCGGGTAGCCTTTAAGTATATCGAAGATAATCGAATATAATCGAAGAATTAATCTTGCAATAAGATATAATTATATTTATACTATATTGTAAGTAATCCTTGATTTAATGGTAAGTTGAATGTATTATTTACTTGTGTTATGATTTGCATCAGGTAAATAATACAAACTTATTGTGATTGCTTATGAAACTATTAATATATTACTTATATCCTTATAGAATTATTGCTAGAAAAGAGGAATGTTATGCTTAATTTTGAAGAAGAATTAGAAAAGTTTCAACCTAGTTTAGAAATAGAAGATGCTGAAGATTTAATTATTAGCACTGACCTAACAGACCTTACTGATATTATAAAAGATCTTGTTAATGATAAGAAAAATAAATAATGGTTTTTACTTGATTAATATTTTTTGACCATTGAAACTAGAAACTAAAGTTATAGAAGTAAAGTTATGCATTTAAGTAAAGAGCAAGTTGGTGAAAACGATGATATGCTATAATTGTAACAATAAAGTTTCAATACACAATGAACAGTGTGATTATTGTGGAGAGAATTTAACAACTTTACAAAAGACCTATAAGTTGTCTAACTCCTATTATAATATGGGCCTAACAAAAGCTAAAGTAAGAGACCTTACTGGAGCTATCTTTGTATTGAAGAAAAGTTTAGAGTTAAACAAAAGGAATACGAACGCAAGGAATCTACTTGGACTTATTTACTATGAAATGGGTGAAATAGTATCAGCCCTTAGTGAATGGGTAATCGGTAAACACCATGATCCAGATAATACAAACAGTGAGTATTATATAGAGGCAGTTCAGTCTAATCCAACTAAGTTAGACACACTTAGTCAAGCTATTAAGAAGTATAACACAGCCCTTTCTTTAGCTAATCAAGGGAATGATGATTTAGCAATTATTCAACTTAGAAAGGTGGTTAATCTTAATCCTAATTATATTAAGGCAATGCAATTACTTGCTTTATTATACCTAAACAACGAAGAGTATGACAAAGCATTTAAATATTTAAAAAGAGCAAGAAGAATTGATGTTTCCAACACTACAACCCTTAAGTATTTAAAAGAAGTAGAAGCATATACTGACAAGATTAATAAGCCCAATAATAAAAGTAGTAGAGAAAGACAAATTCAAGCAGATAGGCAGACAACATATGTATCTTCTCCCTATAAAGAAGAAAGGCCAAACTTAGGTTTATTTATTAGTTTAATTGCTGGAATTGTTATAGGAGTGGTGGCTAGTGTTATTTTGATTATTCCAACTGTTAGGGAGAATGCAGTAAACCAATTTAGAGATTCAGAAGTTGAGTATAATGCTGAGATTAGCAAGAAAGACCAAGAAATTTCCTCCTTACAAGGCCTGAATGAGGACTTACAAGGGCAGATAGACAAATTAGAGATAGATTTAACTTCTGCTAAAGAGACCGTAGAAGAAGTGATTGATTCTTCATCTTATGATAGTTTAATGGAAGCAACTAGACTTTATTTAGATGGAACTACTAACAATGACTTAGACCACATTGCAGTGGCAGATGCTATATCAGAAGTTGAAGCAAGTGATCTTGATAACTCAGATGCTGTCAATCTCTATAATAGGATAAAAGATGAAGTATACTTGGAAGCATCAGGGGATTTATATAATGAAGGTCATGGTCAATATTCCAATGGGAATTATGAAGATGCATTAGCAACTCTAAATAAAGCATATGAATATAATCCAACTGATGTTAATGCAATTTATTTTATAGGTAGAACCTATCATCAGATGGAAGATTATGATAAGGCAAGAGAATATTACAATATATTAACTGAGGAATATCCTGCGACTGGACGTGCAAGAGAAGCAACAAGTAGGCTGCAGGAAATAGAATAAATTATTTTATACTATAATACAATAACGCTTTATAATTAATTACATTACTAAAGATAAAAATGTACTTGAAAAAGACAATTCTAATGGTTGTTTCATTAGGAATGTCTTTTTTTGTCATTTAATTGACTAGTCAATAAGCAAGTGAAATATAAAATCAAACTATTAGTATAAAATAGTTAGAAAGGAAATATATATGAAGGATATGAAAAAGAGTAAACCTACAATTATATCCATACATGAGGAGGTGAAAGGCGAGTTTGAAATATTAGACCATACATTAATTATTAAATTGGCCGAAGACTTAGATCATCATAATGCCCTCTTCATTAGGGAAAAAGCAGATAAGATTATCATGAGTAGAAACATAAAGTATATAATTTTTGACTTTTTAGGAACAGATTTTATGGATAGTTCTGGAATTGGTATTATTATGGGGCGCTATAAAAAAATTATATTTATCGGAGGAAGTGTTTATGTAACAGGAATCAGTAAGAACGTTGATAGAATATTTAAATTATCAGGCTTATATAAAATTGTTAATAAATACGATAAAGTTCAAGATGCTTTGGATGTTATAAATAGTAAAAATAGAGGTAAAAACAAATAAGATGCGTAATTATAATAATGATAATAATAATATAAATATTATCAAAATTATGATACTATTATAGGTTTACGTTTTGGGAGGATAAGTATGGATTTTACAAACGAAATGATGGTAGAGTTTGATAGTAAATCAATTAATGAAGGTTTTGCAAGAACAGTTGTGGCTAGCTTTGTAGCCCAATTAGATCCTACACTTGAAGAGATAAACGACATAAAAACTGCTGTCTCCGAAGCTGTTACAAATTCAATTATTCATGGATATTGTGAAAGTGAAGGAAAAATCGAAATTATATGTAGGATAAAAGCTAGTGAAGTATTTATAGAAGTATCTGATAGGGGTAAAGGTATAGAGAATATAGAGAAGGCTATGGAGCCTTTATATACAACAAGACCTGAAATAGAAAGATCTGGAATGGGATTCTCATTTATGGATGCATTTATGGATAGTCTTCTTGTAGAATCCAAAATAGGACAAGGTACTAAAGTTATAATGTCAAAGAAAGTTATAAAAAGTGGGAATTAATCAATCAATTATGCTTGAAACTTGTATGAAGGGAGTGACAGTGTGGATAATATTGAATTGATTAAAAAATCCCAAAATGGTGATAAGCAAGCACGAGAAGACTTGGTTCTTAATAACGTTGGACTTGTGTGGTCTATAGTGCGAAGATTTATCAACAGAGGACATGAGCCTGATGATCTGTTTCAGATTGGAATCATCGGATTAATAAAAGCAATAGATAAATTTGACTTATCTTTTAATGTGAAATTCTCTACTTATGCAGTTCCAATGATTATGGGGGAAATTAAAAGATTTTTAAGAGACGATGGTATGATAAAAGTAAGTAGATCCCTTAAGGAAAGTGCTGGAAAAATCAGAAAAACCAGAGAAAGCCTGACCAATAAGTTGGGGAGAGAACCGACAATTGAAGAAGTCTCTAGTGAATTAGGACTATCAAAGGAAGAGATAGTAATGGCACTAGAATCCAACACCGAAGTTGACTCATTAAATAAGACTATATATAAAGGTGATGGTAATTCTATATATTTAATTGATAAATTGCCAGATGGAGAGGAAGATAAGAGTGACTTGTTAATTGACAAACTTACCCTAAAAGAAGTAATAGAAGGTTTAGATGAAAAAGACCAAAAGATAATAATACTAAGATATTTTAAAGATAAAACTCAAACAGATATAGCAAAAGAACTTGGAATCTCACAGGTTCAAGTTTCAAGATTGGAAAAGAAGATTTTAACAAAAATGCGAGAAAAGATGACAATCTAGATTGAATAAGACTAAGGGTTTAAAAACAAAAATTGCCAGTATATATAAAGACAAAAGTTAAATAATAAGATTAATAAAGTTAAGCTAATTAGCATCAGTATATTTATACTGATGCTTTAATTATGTCAAAAGAGGTGAATATATGACATTAAAGAAAAAATTATGTCTAGTTCTATTAATTGGACTTTTAATAATATCTGGATTTATTTATTATTATATAAAGCAAAATCGAGATTCAGAATATAATGGCATATTTGTAGGAAACTGTAATGAGGAGGAAATCCTTTAATATGAAGAATGAATATTTGTATATTAAAGTAGATAAAAGTAGTTTAGTTAATAAAAAAAGAATAACTATGAAGGATGTAGTCAAAATATATGGTACAAACAAAAAGATGGTTAACGATATAAATCATATGGAAATTTTGACAATCAAAGAAGATAAAAAGGCAAATTATATATTTTCTATTCTAAAAATTATTGAGTTCATCTCAGAAAAGTATCCAGATGTAGAAATAATTAATGAAGGTGAAATAGATTTTATTATATTATATGAGCCTCTTAAAACACCTAATAAAGCTCTAGAGGTTCTTAAGACAGTCATAGTTTGTTTTATTGTATTTATAGGTTCAGCATTTGCAATTATGACTTTTAATAATGATGTTGATGTGTTTTCGATTTTTGATGAATTATATTTATTGTTTACAGGAGTAGAAAAGGATGGAGGTGGCATATTAGAGCTTGCATATGCAATTGGTCTTCCCCTTGGTATTATCATGTTTTATAGTCATTTCTCAAAAGCAAAACTGGGAACTGATCCTACTCCAATGCAGATTCAAATGCGCTTATATGAAGAAGATGTGGACATGACCATAATTGAAAATGGAAATAGGGAAGGAAAAACCATAGATGTTAATTAGGGAAATCTTCATGGCAATTGTAGGTTTCGCATCAGGGCTTGCTATAGCAGGAGGTATTTTTGCTTTTATTACTTGGGTGGGTTTAATAACAAGATTCGCAACAAAAACAAAAACTGCTGCTCATATTTTACTTTATGAAGATATGGTAGTGCTTGGAGCTGGTTTTGGAAATTTACTTTATTTATTTAGATTTAGTCTTCCCCTTGGAATTCCTGGTATTGTAATATTTGGATTATTCTCAGGAATATTTGAAGGTTGCTTATCAGTTGCCATAGCAGAGGTAATACAAACATTCCCTATATTTACAATGAGGGCTAAAATCAAGATTGGAGTTCCATATATATTGCTAGCCTTAGCGCTAGGTAAAGGGGTAGGAACAATTATACAAGTGTTCTTTTAGGAGGTGATTAATATATGGCATTAGATAATGAAAATGTAAAAGCATCAGATGTGACTATGGAAAAGGATAAAAAACTAAAGGAAGAAAAGTATAATGCATATGTAAAGCAAAAAACACCAACTGCTAATATTCCCAAGAATGTATTTAGTGCTTTCTTAGTTGGTGGTAGTATATGTGCCCTTGGACAATTCTTTATGAATATGTACATGAATTTTGGAGTGGATAAGGAATTGGCAGCATCTTACACCACTTTATCTCTAATACTTTTGTCAGTTTTAGCTACAGGTTTTAATCTATATTCAAAGTTAACAAGATTCGCAGGAGCAGGTAGTGTTGTTCCAATTACTGGTTTTGCCAATTCAGTGGCAGCATGTGCTATAGAATACAAAAAGGAAGGACAAGTATTTGGAATTGGTTGTCAAATATTTAATATAGCTGGCCCTGTTATATTATATGGAACCCTATCATCGTGGATACTAGGAGTTATTTATTATATTTTGAAGAGTATAGGAGTGGTTTAAGGATGAATTCAAATAAAAATAAAGATTTTAAATATGAACAATCCCCTACATTTGTGAAAATGGCAGGCAAAGAAAGTATACTTTTCAAAAATGCTCCTTACATTATTGCCGAATCATCTGTAGTTGGAAAGAAAGAAGGAGAAGGACCCCTTGGTACTTACTTTGATGAAGTAGTTGAAGATGCCCTTTTTGGTGGAAGGACATGGGAAGAAGGTGAAAGTAAATTTTTAAATAGGGCAGCCAAACTAGTTATACAAAAGGCTAATTTAAAAAATAGTGACATACGTTATATAGTAGGTGGAGATTTACTAGGCCAACTTATCTCAACATCATTTGGTGTTGCTGACTTAGAAATACCATTACTAGGGGTATTTGGAGCCTGTTCTACTATGGGGGAATCCATGATTATTGCTTCTGTTCTAGTGGATGGAGGTTACGCAGATAAAGCTATAGCTATAACCTCTAGCCATTTTGCAAGTGCAGAAAAGGAGTTCAGATTCCCTCTTGGCTACGGTAATCAAAGAGCACCAACTGCATCATATACAGTAACTGGAAGTGGAGCTGTTATTATATCAAGCCAGCTTTCTGATGATAGGAAAACTAAGATACGTATAAAGGGTGCTACTATAGGAAAGATAGTTGATTATGGGATTAAGGACAATTCCAACATGGGCGCCTCAATGGCACCAGCAGCAGCTAATACAATTGGTCAAAATCTGAAAGATTTAAATGTTCAACCAGGTTATTATGATAGGATTATTACAGGAGATTTAGGTCATCTTGGATCAGAAATACTAATAGATCTATTAAAGCAAGAAGGTTTTGATATATCAAGCAATCATATGGACTGTGGAATTGAAGTCTATGATAAGGATACTCAGGATACCCATGCAGGTGGAAGTGGCTGTGCATGCTGTGCAGTAACATTATCTAGCTATATATTAATGAAGTTAAAACAAAAGGAATGGAAGAGAGTTCTGTTTTGTCCAACAGGCTCCCTCCAATCTAAGGTAAGCTTTAACGAAGGACAAAGCATGCCAGGAATAGCCCATGCTGTAATAGTTGAAGCAGAATGATTTTTAGACAATTGCGAAGTGTATTGTGACGGCACCGGAACCTGATAAAACAAATAAAATAAGGATTCCCTTGTTGGGGACCACAAAAGTCACCCTTATTTTGTTTGTTATACCAGGTTCCTATT
>CAZUDG010000028.1:0-4132 GCA_964618775.1 uncultured Lachnospiraceae bacterium
AACCTAGAGTGGATCATGTTTTTCTAACAAAATTAGTGATTCTACTTTTCAATTAATATAGCCCTAACCGGTGATGCTTCTGTACCAGCAATTTTTAAAGGCAATGCAACAAGGAAATACTCACCTTCTGCAATATCCTTTAATTCTAAGCCTTCGAGAATTACAATGTCTGCGCCTAATAAGGTTATATGAGTTTCATGGTCTGGTTGAGCTCTCTCTATTCCAAGGGAATCAATTCCTACCCCTATGATTTCCTTCTCTTTTAAATAAGCCGCTCCAGTTTTATCAACATATATATAATCAGATTCTATTATATCTTCAAAAGAATTTTTAGTTTTTAGTATTATAAAATCTCCTTTTTCGATATTCTTTTTTTCTAAATCTTCTCTTGATATACCATCATTTACGTCAGTTAAATCAAACACCTTACAATCAGTTACAACCTTCTCTAGATTAAATGTATCCATGGTTTCCCCATCTTCAATCATATGCAAAGGTCTATCTAAGTGAGTCCCTGTGTGTAAATTCATTTCTAGTCTAGTCTCATAAGCAGTTCCGCCAGACTTAAAATCGTTGTCTAGTGTGAAAATAGGTCTTTTAATATCTCTTCCTTTGTAAACAGGCATATCCTTGTGTATACTCATGGAAATATCATGTATCTTCATCTGAACCTCCTAAATATATTATTCTAAATTATCTTAATACTAGTATTAATTTATATTACACAGACCACCAATTCCTGCCATCTCTTGCTAATAATTCATATGCTCCAAGGGGGCCCATACTTCCAGCATAGTAATTAGGAAAATCAAACTCCTTAGTTTCTTGAAATTTAATAATCTTATCTGCTAAAATCCAAGCTGCCTCAACTTCATCCCATCTAGAGAATAAAGTAGCGTCACCTCTTAGTACATCATAGATAAGGCGCTCATAGGCCTCAGGTGTGTTCCCTTGTGCAGGGCTATCATAACTAGCCTCCATTAGCATTGGGATAATTTCATCATGGCTGGAAAAATCTTTAGTATTGAATTGGAATCTCACTCCAACCTTTGGCTGAATTCTAATTATTAGTAGATTAGGTTGTTGTGACTCATTTTCAAAATATAAGATATTAGGTAGTTTTTTGAATTCTATAACTATTTCAGCAGAACTTATACCCAATCTTTTACCGGTTCGAACGTAGAAGGGCGTACCTGCCCATCTGAAATTATTCACCTGAAGTTTTAATGCTACAAATGTTTCAGTGTTGGATTTTGGATCCACCCTTTCTTCATTGCGATAAGTGACTACTTCTTTACCATCAATAATTCCCTTGTCGTATTGTCCAAATACAACATTTTCTCTAAGAAGGTCTGCGTTAAACTCTTCAATAGCCTGGATTACCTTTAGTTTTTCAGTCCGAATTGCATCCATATTTAAGCCTACTGGTGGCTCCATGGCTACTAAAGATAAAACCTGGATTATATGGTTTTGAAACATATCTCTTATGGTTCCTGACTTCTCAAAGTAATCGCCCCTTAGGCCAATTCCATTCTCTTCAGCCAGGGTTATCTGTACATTATCTATATATTTATTACTCCATAACTGTGAGTATATAAGATTTGTAAACCTTAAAACCATAATATTTTGAATCATTTCTTTGCCAAGGTAATGGTCAATTCTATAAATATCTTTTTCCGAATAAACTTTCAAAAGGCTCTCATTAAGCTCTCTAGCTGTACTAAGATCCTTTCCAAAAGGTTTTTCAATTACTAGTCTATTCCAACCATTAGTTTGATCTGCCAGACCACTTTTATCAAGGCCCTGAACTATTACTTGAAAATGTTCAGGAGCAACTGCTAAATAGTGAATTATATTCCCGCCTATATTGTTTTGTTTATCTAGGTCATCTACAAAAACCTTTAATTGCTTATATTCATCTAAGTTATCAAAATCCAACTTATAATAGTAAATATTTTCTCTAAGTGTATTCCAATGGCCATCTTCTATTGTATTTCTCGAGAATTTATTAAGTCCATCATATACATGATCCCTGTACTGTTCTTGAGTTAAATCTCTTCTTCCTACACTAACAATTGCAATAGGGTCTGGCATTAATTTATCAAACACTAGATTGTATAAGGCAGGCATAAGTTTACGACTTGTTAAATCTCCTGTCCCTCCAAATATAACCACTACAGCCGACAAGTCTTTAATTTCGGTTTTAGCCATTAGTCTATACCTCCTTACATTAAGCCAATAAAATCACTTAAGGCTTTATTCTGCTAATTTATAAATTTCTAGTACATCGCTTTTAGTTAAGGTATCATATGAAGGTAATTCTACTGTTCCCTTATTAGTTGTGTTATCTACAAGCATCTCATAATCCTTAGGATCAATATCAAGTTCTCTCAAAGATACAGGCATGCCCAGTGAAGAAAAATAAGACTTCATAGATTCAATACCTTCTAAAGCTGTCTTTTCTAAATTATCAAAATCTGGTTCAATTCCCCACACTCTAGTTGCAAATTGAACAAATTGACCTAAATCCTTTTTATATTCATACTTTGCCCAAGCTGGGAAAATAACAGATAAAGCTGCACCATGAGCAATATCAAAGAAGCCACTTAGTTCGTGAGAAATTCTATGAGCAGGCATTATTTTCTTCTTACCTAATCCTGTTAAATCATTATGAGATAAACTAGAAGCCCACATAAGAGTTGCTCTAGCATCATAATTATTAGGTTCTAAAAGTGCAATAGGACCTGCATCTTTAACAGCAATCAATAAGCCTTCAGCAATTCTATCAGTTAAATCTACGCCTTTATCTGGACTAAAATAACGCTCTAAGGTGTGCATCATTATATCTACAATACCGCAAGAGGTTTGGTAATCCGATACAGTATATGTTAATTCAGGATTCATAAATGCAAAAATAGGTCTATTTACCTCAGCATTTATACCTCTTTTTAGGTTTGTCTCTTCATTGGTAATTACACAAGAGTCACTCATTTCACTTCCTGCAGCTGCTAATGTTAAGACAACTCCAATTGGGAAACCTTTAGGTGGATTAAACTCACCAGTATTCTCAATCATATACCAAGGATCTGCATCATTAGCTAGGCCAAGTCCAATCGCTTTTGAGGAATCAATTACGCTACCTCCACCAACAGCAAGAATGAAGTCTACCTTCTCTTGTTTAGCTAATTCTATTCCTTGTCTAACCAAGCCTAACTTAGGATTAGCTTCAACACCTCCAAGCTCACAATAAGAAACCCCAGCATCTTCAACACTTTTCACGATTATATCATATAAGCCAGATGCTTTAATACTTCCACTACCATAGTGAATTAAAACTTTTTTATACCCATATTTAACTATAGTTTCCCCTATTTGTTCTTCTACACCTTTACCAAAGAAAACCTTTGTCGGCGCATAATATTCAAAATTTTTCATTTGTCCTCCTTGTAATCTTGCTATAATGTATTTGTTTTAAAACTTAAATCCATTATATCAGATTATACTAAAAATTAGTATTCATATGTGAAAATCACACATCAAAACATAATAAATACAATAAATCTACAGATTTATTTAGTGAGCTTGTCCATGATTAGACCTATTTCCTCTAGCTTCTTATCTGTTTCCTTTGAATCTCCTGATAACACAGCTTCCTTAACGCAAGATTCAATATGAGCATGTAATACTTCATTATTCACCTTTCGAAGTATTGCTTGAGTAGCCATAATCTGATTTGATATATCTACACAATAGCGATTATCATCAATCATTTTTAAAATACCTTCTATCTGACCCTTAGCTGTTTTTAACAGCCTTGACACTCTTATTTTGTCTGCTTGCATATAGATTCCCTCCTTTGCTGCTACTTTGTTAGTAGCTCTTACGTTATTGTTACTACGTTGTTGGCACCTAATTATCCGAAAAGTCCCTTTTTCTCTTTAATTGCTGTTACTTCATAACCCGCTTCTTCAATAGCATCCTTAATTACTTGATCATCAACTTCTTTAGAATAAGTTGCAGTCGCTCTATTCTTCTTTAAATCTACTTTGGCTGAAATTCCATCTATTTCGTTTAGAGTTTTGTCAACTCTAGCTTGACAGTGTCCACATGTCATTCCTTTAATTTCTATTAT
>CAZUDG010000028.1:4232-8005 GCA_964618775.1 uncultured Lachnospiraceae bacterium
TTTGCACTTGGTTTAAATCCTCGTAAACGCAGTGCATTGGTTACTACAAAAACTGAGCTTAGACTCATGGCTGCTGCTGCAAACATTGGATTTAGTGTTATGCTAAGCGGTATGAATAATAACCCTGCTGCCACTGGTATTCCTAAAGTATTATAGAAAAACGCCCAGAATAAGTTTTGTTTAATGTTCTTGATGGTTGCTTTACTTAATTCAATAGCTGTAACTGCATCTTGTAAATTACTATTCATCAATACAATATCTGCAGATTCAATTGCCACATCTGTTCCTGCACCGATTGCAACTCCAACATCTGCTCGCACAAGGGCTGGAGCGTCATTGATTCCGTCACCAATCATGGCAACCTTATTGCCAGCTTCTTGGATTTGTCTAATTTCTTGTTCTTTGTCCTGGGGTAATACATCTGCTACTACATAATCAAGGTCTAGTTGCTTTTGTATTGCTTTAGCAGTTTTTGTATTATCACCTGTTAACATTACCACATTAAGACCTAAATCTTTGAATTGTTTAATAGCTGTAATACTAGTTGGTTTTACAACATCTGCAACTGCTATAACTCCAATTAATTTGTTGTTTTCTGCGAAGAATAAAGGAGTCTTTCCTTCATTTGCAAAGTTATCTGCTGTTTCTTCATGATTATCAAGGTTAATATCATTCTCTTGCATATAAGCAAGATTTCCTGCCTTATATTCCCTACCACTTACTATTGCGTGTATCCCTCTTCCAGATACAGCCTGGAATTCTTCTACTTCATTAATTGCAATGTTATCTTCCCTTGCCTTTGATATTATTGCATCAGCTAGAGGATGTTCTGAGGGCTTTTCTATTGAAGCTGCAATTGCTAAAAAGCTTTCCTCTGAAAGTTCATTAAATACAATTATGTCAGTAACCTTTGGTTTTCCTTCTGTAATTGTTCCTGTTTTATCTAAAACTACTGTATTAACAGAGTGTAATGTTTCTAAAGCTTCTGCTGATTTGATTAATATACCATAGCCAGCACCCTTACCTGTTCCCACCATAATTGCCAGTGGCGTAGCAAGCCCTAAAGCACATGGACAAGAAATTACCAGCACTGCTATACCAATAGACATAGCAAATTCAAATGAGTATCCTAGTAACAACCAAGCTACTGTCGCCACTACCGCTATTATTATTACTATAGGAACAAATATTCCGCTTATCTTGTCTGCAAGTTTAGAAATAGGTGCCTTCGATGAACTAGCTTCTTCCACTAATTCAATTATCTGTGCAAATGTAGTATCAGCCCCAACTTTTGTCGCCTTAAACTTGAAATATCCTGTCTTGTTAGTAGTGGCTGCTATTACTTTATCACCTATATTTTTTTCTACAGGGATACTCTCTCCTGTTAATGCTGCTTGGTCAATAGAGGTAGATCCTTCAATAATAACACCGTCAACAGGTATGTTTTGCCCTGGCCTAACGACAACTATCTCATCAACCATAACATCTTCAACTGAAACTTCGATCTCATTTCCATCACGAATTACTGTTGCAGTCTTTGGTGCAAGATCTAGCATTTTAGAAATAGCTTCAGATGTCTTACCCTTTGACCTAGCCTCCAAATACTTACCCATGGTAATTAATGCTAAAATCATTCCTGCTGATTCAAAATACAAATCATGAGAATACTGGATTACCATGTCCATATCTCCATGACCTAGCCCATATCCGATACGATAAATTGCAAATATACCATAGACTATTGCTGCACCTGATCCTAGTGCAATTAAAGAATCCATGTTAGGATTACCGCTAAATAAGGTTTTAAATCCTACCGAGTAGTATTTACGGTTTACAAACACAATCGGTAGTGTTAATACAAACTGTGTAAATGCAAATGTTATTGCATTCTCAGGACCTGCTAACCAAACCGGAATTGGTAAATTTACCATAGGTCCCATAGCTATATAAAATAATGGAATTAGAAATATAAATGATACTATTACTCTATTTTTCATTTCCTTTTCTTCTTCGTCTGCAGTATTATGTGCTGATGATTTATCTTTACTGTCAGTAACTTCAGTGTCTTTTGAAAAAATGGAAGCTCCATAGCCAGTCTTTTCAACTGTTTCAATAATATCATTATCAGTAAGAGCTTCTTCATCATACTCAACTGTCATGGTATTAGTTACTAGATTGACATTAACATCACTAGCACCATCTAGTTTTTTTACATTTCTTTCTACAGCTGCAGAACATGCAGAACATGTCATTCCTGTCACGTTAAATTTTTGTTTCATAATATTCTCCTTTCATGTCACCATACCCCCCTGGGGTGTCTTAAGTATATAACAAGATAATTTAATTGTCAATAACATAACTTTTATATTTTATGATTTTTCTTAACTTATACAAAGCCTATATCAGCAATATAGGCCGGTATTAACCTATATTGCTGATATCTATTATATAAACACGCTCTTAATATCTTTTTCATTTATATATAATTTTATACATGTATCAGTTATTTATTAGGACTCATATAAGAAAACCAGACAAATCAAATGTCTCATGTTTAACCACAAGAACCCTTTCATCTGTCTGGCCAATATTCTCTTATTATTAATTCCTTAAAATATGATTTAAAATCTGTAAGCTCTAAGATACATAATTCATGAGCTAATACATAATTCACGAAATATATAACATACAAATTATATAGCATCTAAACTATATAACATCTAAATCTTTTGCTGCCCTTACCCAATACTTTTCAGGAATATTTCTTTTTTGTAAATCCACCTTATCTGCCACTGCATAGTCATAAGCCCTTTTAGAGCATAAAGGTCCGTAGTTAATTCCTTTTTCTATAGATTTTATAATACAATTAGACCATACTCCTGCCTTTTCTATAAGTGAACTATTATAAAAAGCATCTTTTAACTTATCTACATCATATGGAATATTTTTGAATTCACAGGCCCATCTACCATCCTGCCATTCTAAAATACAATAATGAGCAGTCCCTTTATCACCTATTGCAACACCAACAGAACCTGGGTTAATTAGAACCTTGCCATTATATTCATAACGTGCTCGATTATGAGTATGTCCACTTAGCACATATGTTTCGTCTATTTCATCCATACATTCTTTGGTATTATCTTTTCCTGGTTTTAGAAGTTCCTTTATATGTCTGTGGGAACCATGAACTAATAGTAGTTTGTCAGTACCAAGTATATCTACGGTACTCTTAAAAGGAAGTTCTCTTATGAAATCTATATCTTCATTAGTTAAATGCTCATATGTATATAGAAGGGTTCCCTTATATGAGGAATAATTCCAACAGTCTTCCATACCATCATCATGATCTATGAAATACTGCTCCCTATTACCTTTTACCATCCATACTTTATAAGTTTTCATTAGGTCTTTTATTAAACTAATTGTGGCTTGAGGATTTGGACAATCACTAACATAGTCTCCTAGTAAACAAATGCCGTCAACATTGGAGTTTATTGCATCTTCTATGCATGCTTTAAAGGCAATATCATTACTATGAATATCACTAAATATAGCTAATTTCATCCCATTGGAGTTCAAATTTTAATTAATAAACAGAACCCCTTACACCACCCTTCCAACTATTCTTAAATGCTTTTTCTAAATTTATTTATATTTTATCATAGTCGCTAGTATTAATCAAAGTTACTTTTATAGGATAAAAATAGAACACCTTGGAAATGTACATGTGTTTTTCCACGCAATATTCCAAGATGTTCTTGATTTTTATT
>CAZUDG010000028.1:8105-21806 GCA_964618775.1 uncultured Lachnospiraceae bacterium
TGATTTTTATTTATTCCAGTTTTTCCATATTATTTTACTCTTTTATTATTTTACTCTTTTATTATTTTACTTCTCTTATCGCTTTACTTTACCATATTAAGTATTGTTTCTTTAGATTGTACTCCTATTATTTTGTCAATCATTTCGCCATCTTTTATGGAAACAATTGTTGGAATACTCATAACCTGAAACCTACGAGCTAAATCGGACTCCTCATCCACATTTATCTTACCCACTTTTACAGAGCCTTTCGTTTCTTCGGCTATTTCATCAATTATAGGTGTGAGCATTTGACAAGGACCGCACCATCCAGCCCAAAAATCTAGAATCACTGGCTTATCTGAATTCATAACCTCATTTTCAAAGTTTTCATTTGTAATATTAATTGCAGACATATATATTCCCCTTTCATACTAAAACTATAAGTTATAATACATTAAACACCCTATAGTTTTTGTTACAACGTTTTGTTTTTCTATTATTTATATGTAGTATAGCTTTTTAAACAAACTATAGTCGGTGACTAAATCACATAAGGTTTATAACTATCACTGGCACTAATAAAATATAGTAAATTAATATAGTGTATAGTATGATATAACAAATAAGACACAAAAGGATGGAATACATATTATGAAGAAAGAAATGACTGAAAGTTTAAAAAAATACCCAATTATAAGTGCTATAAAAAATGATTCAGGTTTAAAAAGATGTTTAACCTCAGATAGTAAGATCATCTTTATCTTATATGGTGATATATGCAGCATAAATGATATTATTGATACAGTTAAATCTGCAGGCAAAATAGCAATTGTTCATATTGATCTAGTATCAGGTTTGTCTAATTCTGAAATTTCTGTGGATTATATGGCATCTAATACTAATTTAGATGGAATAATCAGTACAAAGTATAATTTAATTAAGGCTGCAAAGGATAGAGGTTTAATTACCATACAAAGGATCTTTATGATTGATTCCATGTCCCTTAAAAACATTAATAAACATTTAAAACGAGATGAAATCGATTTTATAGAAGTTTTACCTGGGATAATGCCAAAGATTATTAAGCAAATTGTTAAAGGCACTAAAATACCAATTATTGCAGGTGGTTTGGTTTCTGACATGGAAGACGTCAAAGCTTCCCTTAATGCAGGTGCAGTTGCCATTTCAACTTCAGAAGAACCCTTATGGAATTAGGTCCCAAGCTAGTATATCTATAATTAAGGCCATAATTAAATTACCTTCATTTGGCCTTAATTATTAGGATTTGTTTATTTTATTCTAGCTACTCCTGACTTTCTGGCTGCATCAGCAACAGCCTCCGCTACCTTAGTCGCAACATTTTTATCTAACGCACTTGGAATTATATTTTCTTCGTTTAAGTCCTTATCATCAACATAGTTAGCAATAGCATAGGCTGCCGCTAATTTCATATCTAAATTAATCTCCCTTGCCCTAACTTCTAAAGTCCCTTTAAATAAACCTGGGAATACTAAGACATTATTAATCTGGTTTGGAAAATCCGAACGGCCTGTTCCAACCACTCTTGCACCAGCTTCTTTTGCCACATCAGGCATAATCTCTGGTGTAGGATTAGCCATAGCAATTACTACTGGATCATTATTCATAGATCTAACCATGTCTGCATTAACAATATCTGCTGCTGAAACCCCTACAAATACATCCGCCTTAGCCATAACATCTGCCAAGCTTCCTTTTTCATTATTAGGATTAGTTTTCTTAGCAAGGTCTTTTTGAGCCTCTGTAATGTTTTTAGCTCCATCATATAAGGCCCCATCTATATCACATACAACTATATTGCTAGCTCCTCCATCAATTAGTAGGTTGGCAATTGCTGTTCCTGCAGCACCTGCCCCATTTATAACAATCTTTACATCTTCAATCTTCTTATCTACTATCTTTAATGCATTGATAACTGCAGCTAAAACTACAATAGCTGTTCCATGTTGGTCATCATGAAAAACTGGAATGTCAAGTTCTTTTTTAAGTCTCTCTTCTATTTCAAAACACCTTGGAGCACCAATGTCTTCAAGGTTTACTCCTCCAAAACCTGGTGAAATCAGTTTAACAGTTTCAACTATTACATCAGTATCTTGTGAATCAATGCAGATAGGAAATGCATCCACATCAGCAAACTCTTTAAACAAAATAGCCTTGCCTTCCATTACAGGAAGTGCTGCTTTGGGACCTATATTACCAAGGCCTAGAACAGCAGAGCCATCAGTTACCACAGCTACAATATTACCTTTAGAAGTATACTTAAAAACATTTTCCTCATCTTGGTGAATTTTTCTACAAGGTTCAGCAACACCTGGTGTATATGCCAGACTCAAGTCATCTCGTGTCTCAACCTTAACTTTTGAAACCACTTCTATTTTACCTTTGTTCTTTTCATGAAGCTTTAAACTCTCTTCGTTATAGTTCATAATGTATCTCCTTAATAATTTCCTACTCAAAAGGAAACTTAAAGTCTAAATCTAAACTGTCTCTTATTTCTATAAATTCTTTTTGTAATGATTCTCCAATTGGTACACCTTTATCTTTACGTTCTAGTGACACTAGGTATTCCTTTTCTCCTGCAGTGTAAATTCTTTCTTGTCCTGGTACTTTTTTGGATGCACGAAGTTCTCTTAAAATATTACCTGTAGTCTTCTTAAAGCTTTCTGCACCAACAAATGCTTCTGTATCAATTGCTATAAAGAAATGTCCTAGACCATATGGAGTCTTTTCATTGTTTTCTCCTATACCAGTAAGCATTTTCAGATAATTACCTGCTTGAAGTGCCGCAGAAAGTATCTCTACAACGGTTGCATATCCATAGCCCTTATAGCCACCTAATTCTTCTCCAACACCTCCGAGAGGTGCAAGTGCAGCTTCTCCTGATGTTAATTTCTTTAAAATGTCAGCACTATCTGTAAGGCTTGAACCATCAGAACTAATAACTGTCCCCTCTGGTGTATCTTGACCAGTCCTTGCATATACTTCTATTTTACCTCTTTGCATTATACTTGTCGCACAGTCCAAAATAAATGGAAACGCTTCATCAGTTGGAAATCCAACTGTTAAGGGATTTGTTCCTAACATATTTTCGACTCCAAAAGTAGGTGCAATCGATGGCCTTGCATTAGTTCCAGTTATCCCAATCATATTTTGCTCAGTTGCCATAGTAGTATAATATCCAGCAATACCATAATGAGTTGAGTTTCTAACTGCAACCATGCCCATTCCATATTTCTTGGCTTTTTCGATTGCCATATTCATTGCTTTATAGCTAACAACCATACCCATTCCATCATGACCATCTACTACAGCTGTTGTTGGGGTTTCTCTTACTACTTCAAATTCTGTAACAGGATTTTGAATTCCTTCTTTTATTCGGTCCATATATATTGGTTTAAATCTATTACAGCCATGACTTTCTATTCCTCTTCTGTCACTTTCTAATAATATATCTGAACATAGTCTTGCCTCATCCCTTGGTACTCCAACTTTTTCAAATGCAGCTGTCATAAAATCATCAACAAGTTGCCATGATACATAAGGTCTATTATCCATGTCTTTTCCTCCAATTTCAATACTATAAGTTAATAACATACATGTTATTAAAGTTACCTAAATATGTAGATTTCTTTAATAAATAGGCATAAGTTGATTCTGTAAACTATATTTTTTCTTTTTTATTAAAATAAGAATCACAAAAGCCACACAAAGTAACTATCGTAAAGGATAGTTTTTTCGTGTGGCTTCTCTTCGTCTCGTGCCATCAATATTAAATTCATATTTATTTGTCTTGATTATAACACCTTGCTTACTAAATGTAAAGAAATATTACATGTTTGCTTGTTATAAAAAAACATTGTATTTTTCATTAAATTTAACTATAATAGTTTTAGAAACAATAGTTTAAAACTATTAATCTTTGAAAGAAGGACTATTAAATGAGAATAATCGAAGCAAGTAATTATTATGACATGAGTTGTAAGGCTGCAAGTTTAATTGCATCACAGATAGTTATAAAACCTAATAGCGTTATAGGTTTAGCTACTGGTTCGACTCCTGAAGGTCTCTATCGACAGTTAATTAGCAAATATACTAAAGGGGAACTTGATTTTTCGAAAGTTCACGCAGTTCACTTAGATGAATATCTTGGTTTAGATAAGACTAGTGATCAAAGTTATCAGTACTATATATATAACAAACTATTTAACCACATTAACATAGCAGAAGAAAATTGTCATACAATTAATGGAATGGCAGAAGATAGCGAAAAAGAAAGCGAAAGATACGACAAGTTAATTGAAGATCTAGGCTTTATTGATATTCAGTTGTTAGGCATTGGACCTAATGGCCACATAGGATTTAATGAACCAAGTGATCATTTTGCAAAAGGCACCCATCTAGAGAAATTATCTAAAAGTACAATTGATGCTAATTCAAGATTCTTCGATAATTATGATGATGTTCCTCGCTTTGCTTATACTGTAGGAGTTAAGAATATCATGCAAGCTGATAAAATTCTTTTAGTTGCCAATGGACAGAACAAGGCAAAAGTTTTAAAAGAAGTTATAAGCGGAAGAATCACTCCACAAATTCCAGCAACCATTCTTCAGCTTCATAATAACGTTACTATAGTAGCTGATAGTGAAGCATTATCCTTACTGTAACATGTTATTTAATACCTTTATATTACTAAGTCACAATTTATATCTAACTTGTGTAAAATTTCCACATTAAAATATATCAAAAATAAAGCTATAATTAGTTTGCTTAACTACAACTACCTTAGTACATAGTTAAAATCAAGTTGAGTAAACTAATTATAGCTTTTTATCCATAATCTGAAAGTATTATCTTATTGATATTACTTCATTTGAATTTCATTCCTGCCTTTGTTATATTGACCTTACTATCTTTGATTAACGAAGTAATTCTTGCAGTTTACTCCTATCAATTATCTCAACTGTTCCACGAGATAATCCTACAATTCCTTCTTCTTCAAAATAATTCAACATTCTAGTTACAACTTCTCTAGCACTTCCTACATATTTGGCTATTTGTTCATGAGTCATTTTAACTTTATTTGTTTTGCTTCTAGTAATTTCATCATGAAGAAAAATTGCTAAACGCTTATCAAAACTCATAAATAAAATTTGTTGCATAGCCCACATAACATCGGAAAATCTTTCTATTAAGATTCTATTAGTGAAGTTATCTACATGAACATTAGTTTTACATAACTTATCATATATTAATGGATAGATTTTAACGAGGTCACAATCTGTAACAGCATCTATATGAACATCAAAAGTAATTTGGTTTAGAATACATGATGCAGAAAGTATACATATATCCCCTTGTCTTAATCGGTACAATGTTATCTCTTTCCCTTCATCAGATAACATATATACTCTTACATCTCCCCTTTTTATAAGCAATATCCCAACACAATCATTTAAGCCTCCAAATATACGTTGCCCCTTTTTATAATGTACTTCTTCAGAATAATCAATGAGTTGTTCTTTTTGTTCCTCTGTTAGTTTTTCCCAAAATGTTAATATTTTAGGTAAGTATTCTATATCTGTTTCATTTATCAATGAAATCCCCCCGTTTATATCAAATTTGTTTATATTATATCATAACTTTGCAGATTAGGAACTCGATAGCTAACGCTATCTCGTTCACGTTGCACTTATCCAAAAAATCCATGACATTTATTCAAGCAAGCTTGATAAATGTCCGGAATTTCTTGGACTAATCTGTATATTCGTGGATATTATATCATAAACATAGAAAACAGCCTTTGAATTTGCTCAAGCTAGCTAGCAAGTGAACTTGCGCAAGTATACTTGTCAAATTTAAAGGCTGTTTCTATATTATAATCTACTTATTCACGAATAATTACACAGTTTTATACTTCTGTTTTCCAAAGTCCATGTAAATTACAGTATTCATATACTGCTATTGCTTTTTCATCATTTAATTCAAATGTTGCTTTTGGTTCTTGGCCTGGTTCTAAGAATCTAATGTTTAAGCCTTTATCAGTTTCTAATGCAATAAATTGGATATAGTGTTCTTCTTCCATAGGGTGAACTGTACTACCTATTACTGCTGTTACTGTGTTTCTATCAACTACAAGGTCTGGAACATGTTTTTCAGTTGCAGCATCTTCTGTATTAGCAGTTAACAATGTCATCTGCTCTCCACAACAAACAGGCACTTGACCTGAGTCTTCAAGGAAAGTTATAATATTACCACAATGCCTACATCTTAAAAATTTTAGTTCTGGTTTCATAAATTATCCTCCTTGTTTAAATGAATTAAATTTATATTAATTAACAATATCTAATTAATAATCTTTTCTTAGAATATGGAAATGAGCCTGTGGATGGTCGCATACTGGGCATAATTCAGGAGCATCCTTGCCTAGGTGAATGTGTCCACAATTAGCACATATCCACACTGTACCTTCTTCTCTTGAGAATACTATTTCCTTATCTATATTATCTAACAATGTACGATATCTTTCTTCATGGTCTTTTTCTATAGCCGCTACACCTTCGAATAATTCTGCTATTTCTTCAAAGCCTTCTTTTCTAGCTTCTTCTGCAAAACCTTTATACATTTCTGTCCACTCATAATTTTCACCTTCTGCTGCATCATCTAAAGCTACAGTAGTTTTAGGCATTCCATCATTAAGTAGTTTAAACCAAATTTTGGCATGTTCTTTTTCATTAAGTGCTGTTTCTGTAAAATAGTTACTAATCTGCACATATCCGTCTTTTTTAGCTTGTGATGCATAATAAAGATACTTAGTATGTGCTTGGGATTCACCAGAATAAGCTTCTCTTAAGTTTTTTTCAGTTTGAGTTCCTTGTAATTTGTCTTTGTAATTAAAATCCATAGTGTACCTCTCTCTTCATTTTATTTTATAAAAGAATAATGTAATCAGTGAACAATATAAAGTATAGCAAATATACATTTCAAAATCAATAATTGCCGCTATAAAGAGACATATTACTATTTAAACATTAAAGTCCTCATTAATGTATTCCATTCTAGTAGCCAAATGTTTGCTTAGATTATCAATTACTCTATCATACTCTTCATTCATATATTCTGATTTTATTAAAAAGTCTGCTGTTGCAATATTATTAGCAATCGGTATATTGTACACCACTGCTATTCTTAACAATGCCTTAACATCTGGGTCATGAGGCTGTGATTCTAATGGATCCCATAAAAATACCACAAAATCAATACTTCCTTCTACAATTCTTGCACCTATTTGCTGGTCTCCTCCTAGAGGTCCACTATTAAATGCTTTAACAGGTAGTCCTGTTTTGTCTGATATAATACGAGCTGTAGTACCTGTCCCACATAAGAAATGATTCTTTAAAACATCTTGATTCTTCTGCGTCCAAGCTACTATCTCATCTTTTTTACCATCATGTGCAATTAGTGCAATTCGTTTTTGCTTATTAATCTTAAGGCTTATATCGTCAATTTTCATAATACTCTCCAGTCTATTGATTTAACCATAAATTTTTCTTTAATCGCAATTTTTTAATATTTCCACTGTAATACCTTCATTCTATAAAATATAGCATACTTTTGCAATATTAAATATAATTATTTGTAAATTCCCTGCAAATAATAACTAATCCAAAATACTTGTATCAAAATTGTAATTATGATAAAATGTATAATGTGTGCTTATAGACAAACAATGGTTTTATCTTTTTGGTTAATAATATTATAATACATATACTGTACATAGCGGATTATCTTTCAAAATCTCCCATTTGTTTTTTTATGACTATCGCACATACTAATAAATGAAAATAATTAAACTAGAAATTTTGAATTACTACATAAAGGAGGTTTTATATGAATAACCCAACTTATTCTGAAATTACACCAAAGGTTGAATCTTTAGCACACTTATGTGTCGACAACAACAATATAGACCCATCTTTGTACGCAAAGTATGATGTTAAAAGAGGTTTACGAGATGTAAGCGGTCAAGGTGTTTTAGCAGGTCTTACAGAAATTGCCGACATTCGTGCATACGACTTGGATAATGGCAAGTTAATTCCTAGAGAAGGACAATTGTTCTATCGAGGTCTTGATGTAGAAGACTTAGTAAAAGGATCCACAAGTGAAAACAGATTTGGATTTGAGGAAACAACTTATTTATTACTATTTGGCCAATTACCAAACAAGAAACAACTTGATGACTTCACAGAACTAATTGGTTCATATCGTACACTGCCTACTAACTTCGTACGTGACGTAGTTATGAAGGCTCCAACAAATGATATGATGAATACCCTTGCACGTAGTGTATTAACATTGTCTGCATATGATGAGTACGCTAATGATATTTCAATACCTAATGTACTTCGTCAATCTATTCAATTGATCTCACTTTTCCCAATGCTATCCGTTTATGGCTTTCAAGCTTATATGCATTATAAACATGGTAAAAGCTTATATATCCATAGACCAAGTGAAAAAGCTTCAACAGCAGAAGTTATACTTCGCTTATTACGTCCAGATAAGAATTTCACACCTTTAGAAGCAAGAATTCTTGATATTGCTCTAGTTTTACATGCTGATCATGGTGGTGGCAACAACTCAACATTTACCAATCATGTTGTTACTTCTACTGGTACAGATACTTATTCCGCAGTTGCTGCTTCTCTTGGCTCTCTTAAAGGCCCAAAACATGGTGGTGCTAATATTAAAGTTATCCAAATGTTTGAAGACATGAAAGAGAGTGTTAAGGACTGGGAAGATGAAGACGAAGTTCGTAATTATCTAGTTAATTTGTTAAACAAAAAAGCTTTTGATAAATCTGGCCTGATATACGGTGTTGGACATGCTGTTTATAGTCTTTCTGACCCAAGAGCAAAAGTACTAAAACAATATGTTGAAATGCTTTCAGAAGAAAAAGGTATGAATGAAGAATATAAATTATACTCAATAGTTGAAAAGTTAGCACCTGAAGTTATCGCAGAAGAAAGAAAGATGTATAAAGGCGTAAGTGCCAATATTGATTTCTACAGCGGATTTGTTTATAACATGCTAGGATTACCTTTAGAGTTATATACTCCAATATTTGCAATTGCGAGAATCTCTGGTTGGAGTGCACACAGATTAGAAGAACTAATCAATGCAGGCAAGATTATTCGTCCAGCATATAAGAGTGTTATAGATGAAAGAGATTACATTCCGTTAAAAGACAGATAAAGATTTAATGGAGAGACAAAATAACAAATTGAAATAGGAGTTGACACAAATGTCAACTCCTTATTTTTTACCTTTTTATTCAATTATTTTTACATATTCCTAAATCTTGTATACCTACTTTCAACGAGATCCTCTTTAGAAATACTAGTATATTTTTCTATAAAGCTATTAATATATAGCTTTATATTATCTACAGTGGTGTCCATATTCTTTGTAGTAAATTCTTCTGGTTCTTCAATGATTTTTTCTATTATATTGAGTTTATCTAGATCATCTGCAGTAAGTTTCATAAGTTCTGCTGCTTCAGCTGCCTTTTTACTATCCTTGTAGATTATTGAAGCAAAACCTTCTGGTGAAATTATAGAATAAGTTGCATTTTCTAGCATCCACACCTCATTACTTACTCCAAATGCAAGGGCACCACCAGATCCCCCTTCACCTATTACAATTGATAAAATAGGTACTTTAAGGGCAGACATTTCAAATAAATTTCTTGCTATTGCTTCTCCTTGACCTCTCTCTTCTGCTTCAATTCCGCAAAAGGCTCCTGGAGTATCAATGAATAAAATAATAGGTCTATTAAACTTTTCTGCTTGTTTCATTAAACGCAGTGCTTTTCTATAACCTTCTGGGGAAGGCATCCCATAATTCCTCATTTGGTTTTCTTTTATATTTCTTCCCTTTTGCTGACCAATAACAGTAATGTTGTAGTTGGCTAAGTTAGCCAAACCCCCTACTACTGCACTATCATCACCAAAATACCTATCACCATGAAGTTCAATAAAACTATCAAATATTCTAGTAATATAATCTATACTTGTTGGCCTATCGATTTTTCTGGCAATTTGTACCTTTGCCCAGGGTGTTAACTTTTCACTCATAATCTTACTCCTACATATTTCTTACAAAAAGCTAATAGTAAATAAGTAATTTATTTACTATTAGCTTTTTTCACAGTTACATTCTTAGAATTATTGATATCTAATTATCCATCAAAACTGGCTCTGAACTTCTTATTAATCCATATAAGGTTCTCTTTAATTTGTTTCTTTTTACAATCTTATCAACAAATCCATGTTCCAGTAAATATTCAGAACGTTGAAATCCTTCTGGTAGCTTTTGTCCTATTGTTTGTTCAATAACCCTTGGTCCTGCAAACCCAATTAATGCTCCTGGTTCTGCTAATATAATATCTCCTAACATAGCAAAACTAGCCATTACACCACCAGTAGTTGGGTCTGTTAAAACCGAGATATAAAGCAATCCTGCTTGGTCATGTTTCTTAAG
The DNA here is from genome assembly GCA_964618775.1 of uncultured Lachnospiraceae bacterium. Lineage (GTDB taxonomy): Bacteria > Bacillota > Clostridia > Lachnospirales > Lachnospiraceae > JAAYRG01. The sequence continues at coordinate 18,666 of CAZUDG010000028.1, forward strand.
TGCACCAGAGGTTTTTGCCATTTGCATTAATGACACAATTCCCTCTTGCATTCTTGCACCACCAGAACAAGCAAATATTATCAGGGGCAAGCTTTTCTTGCTTGCTTCTTCTATAAGTCTAGTAAGCTTTTCTCCAACTACTTGACCCATACTTCCCATAAGAAAATTAGATGCCATAACACCTATTGCAACTTCTTTACCATAGATTTGCCCTGTTCCTGTTATCACTGCCTCATCTAAATTAGTAGCAGATTTAATACGATGTAGTTTTTCCTTATAATCAGGAAAACCAATGGGGTCTCCACTTTCTAACTCAACATTAGATTCTATAAAAGTATCAGAATCTAATATCATAGTAATCCTTTCTCTTGGATTGATTCTATGATAGTAGTCACAATTAGGACAGGAGTAATAATTTTCAACTATATCGTCTGTATATAAAGTTTCATTGCACTTTGGGCATTTTTGAAAAAGACCATCTGGTATGTTGGCTGATTTCTTTGGTTTTTTTATCGATTGATTAGATGATTTTTTAAATAAGTCCTTTAACATATTTTCTCAATCCTCGTTTCATTTAAAAAACTGTCAACAAATCCAGTATCTGTACCACCTTTAACAAAGTTAGGATCATTCATTATCTCATAAAGGAAGTCTACATTTGTTTCTATACCTTCTATAATAAATTCACCTAAAACTCCTCTCATTTTCTTAATTGCCAATTCCCTATCATCGTCGTGAACAATTAATTTTGCAATTAAAGAGTCATAGTTTGAAGGAATTTGATAATTATGATATAGGGCACTATCAATCCTAACACCACAGCCACCTGGCATATGAAGATTGGTAACTTGACCTGGTGATGGCAAAAATCCTTTGCTAGGATTTTCAGCATTGATTCTACATTCTATAGCATGGCCTTTTATAACAATATCTTCTTGTTTTAGCTTTAATTTATTACCTGCAGCTATCCATATTTGTTCTTTTACAATATCAACCCCAGTAACCATCTCGGTTACACCGTGCTCTACTTGAAGCCTTGTATTCATTTCTATAAAATAATAATTATTGTCTTTATCTAAAATAAATTCTACTGTTCCAGCATTATTATAGTTAATTGTTTTTGCTGCTTTTACTGCTTCACGTCCCATTTCCTGCCTTAATTGTTCGCTAATTCCAAATGCGGGAGCTTCTTCAATTAATTTTTGGTGCCTTCTTTGAATAGAGCAGTCTCTTTCACCAAGATGAATGCTCATGCCATAATTATCTGATAATATTTGAAATTCAATATGTCTTGCACTTTGAATATATTTCTCAATATAAAGGCTATCATCCCCAAATGCATTTTTAGCCTCTTGTTTTGCAGTTTCAAAGGATGATATAAACTTATCACTAGAATTTACAATCCTCATTCCCTTGCCACCACCGCCACTACTGGCTTTTATGATAAGAGGGTAACCTATTTGCCCTGCAATCTTCAAGCCCTCTTCTGGACTACTTACAGGGGATTCGGTACCTGGTACCACAGGAACACCTGCTTTTATCATGGTTTTTCTTGCTTCTGATTTGTTGCCCATTTTTTCAATAACATTAACTCTTGGGCCAATGAAAATAATATTGCATTTATTACAAAGATCTGCAAACTTAGAATTCTCCGATAAAAAACCAAATCCAGGATGAATTGCCCCTGCACCAGTTGTAATAGCTGCACTTAATATTCGGTCCATTTTCAAATAACTATCTTTAGCCATGGCAGTTCCTATACATACTGCTTCATCTGCTAATTGTACGTGCAAAGAGTTTTTATCTACGTCAGAATAAACTGCAACTGTACTTATGCCCATTTCTCTACAAGCTCGTATAATTCGTACTGCTATTTCACCACGATTAGCAATTAAAATTTTATCAAACATCAAAACCTCCTGATTTATCCCACAACAAAGGTTAACTCACCTTCAGCAAAAACCTTATCTTCATCATAGGCTTTTGCTTTTGCAACCCCTATATGCCCTTTGCTTTTAACTAGCTCAACCTCTAAAGTCAAAACATCTCCTGGGATAACCTTATTCCTAAATTTAAATTTATTAACTCCACCAAAATAGGCATTCTTTCCTTTAAAGTCATCAGCCGACAGACACACTACTGCCCCTACTTGACAAAGAGCTTCAATAATAAGCACTCCTGGCATCACCGGCTCCTCCGGGAAATGCCCCTGGAAAAATGGCTCATTATAAGTTACACATTTACGACCTACCCCGCGCTTACCTGCTTCTAAAAAATCAATCCTATCTACCAATAAAAATGGGCTTCTTTGAGGTATTATTTCTTTTATTTCATTTATATTAAGCATTGTTGCTCCTTTTTTCGGTACCTTTTTCGGTACCAGGTACCATTGCAAGAGGGGTTAAAACTACAAGTGCCTGCCCAAACTCAACCATTTCCTCGTCTTTTACTGGTGTTTCCTCTACGATAGCATCTATTGGTGATTCAATTTCATTCATTACTTTCATGGCTTCAACAATACCAATTACTTGACCTTTTTTAATTACATCTCCTACTTGAATAAATGGATCACTTTCTGGTGAAGATGAACTGTAAAATGTTCCAACAGTAGGTGATTTAATCGTGTGTTTTTTGCTTTCTATTTCTGTAGTAGCTATCTTGCTAACTTGGGTTTCTTTTTCATCGGTTTGTTCGTCCGTGTTGGCAACTTTATATTGGGCCTCTAAACTTTTTTCATTGAAACTCTCTTTATTAATAGCTTGATTAATATCCTTATTATCAACATCTACATGCAAAGAAGAAGTTTCTTTATTATTAGAGCCATTAACTCCAACCTTTTTATTTTTTAGTTTTATGTGAATATTACCTTCTTTATATGAAAGTGATGACAAGTTAGAGTTTGAAAACTCTTTCATTAACTTTATAAGCTTTTCTGTTTCCATATATTTCTCCTGAATTCTATTATTTATATAAATTATCCATATGATTTCTTGACACAATATAAATAGATAAATATATTTTAAATAAGCACATGCTTTTATTTATACACTGTAATTAATAATTATATATTTTCTATCTAACAAGCAATAATTAACTAAGAATTATATTTCTTAATTAATAAACTTCCATTGTGTCCTCCAA